>CAZRDI010000159.1:0-2575 GCA_964598825.1 uncultured Dehalococcoidales bacterium | reverse complement strand
CCCTCCATTTGAACCCGTAAGATGCCTAAAACTCCACCCCTCGTACCAACCCCAACTGCCGCTCCTTCTTTATTCAAAGCTACTGCTTGCCCTACCTCAAGGCCTCTTTCCCCGGACAGGGATACAGCCTCAATAATCTTCAGTTGCCTGCCCTGCCACCTAGTGTAGCATCCCGGCCAAGGCTGGAAGGCACGCACCCGCCGCCATATATCTATGGCCGACAGACGCCAGTCAATCTCACCCTCCCCTTTAGAGAGCAGCCCGGAATAGGTAGCACCGGCTTCATCCTGAGGGCGAGGGGTAATCTCACCCCTCACCCAGCGAGGCAAAACCTCCAGGAGCAAATGAGCTGCTATCAGAGACAGCTTGGCGGTAAGCGAACCCGTGGTATCCAGCGACGAAACGGGAATCTGTGCCCTGGTTAACACCGGACCGGTATCCACACCCTTATCCAGCAGCATAATGCTCACCCCGGTGAACTCATCGCCAGCCAGAATAGCCGCCGTCACCGGCGAGACCCCGCGAAATCTGGGTAGCAGAGAGGGATGGATATTAACACACCCATAGGCGGGGATATCCAGAACCGCCTGGGGTAAAATCTGACCGAAGGCAGCCACCACGATGACATCAGGGTGCAGGTCAGCCAGTTGCGCCACCGCCTCCGCCTTCTTAAAACCAACTGGTTGTGCCACCGGCAGTTCCCGGGCCAGTGCCGCCCTTTTCACCGGAGAAGAAACCAGAGTGCGCCCCCTGCCCGCCGGTTTATCCGGCTGGGTATAAACAGCAGCTACCTGGTACTGATCCAGAACAAGGTGCTCGAGAGAGGGGACGGCAAACTCGGGGGTACCCATGAAAATAACTCGCAATTTAAGCCTCCCACCACTAGATTCTAACATCAAAAAATTTTTCTAACAACCAGCCATTTTTGTGCTCATTTTTATACCTACGCAGAAATGGCAGAACAAAATACGAGCTATTTTAAGAAATATTATTGACATTTGGCACCCCGTACCTGTGAGGGAGATAATAGGCGAAAGGGCTAGTTTAACAGACCTTGTAAGGATAGACAGGGGGGTGAAACCGACCATCAATCAGCACACAAACCCTTGCCATTTGAAAAGTCAAGCCTTATCCTAGGGACATTACCCCAAAAATCCTCCCTCAAAATCCTCGGTCAAAACCCGCTACTGGCCCCCGGCCGCCCGGCATGAAATGGTGCCTTAACGTTACTGATATAAGCCTGCCAATTAAGCAGGTTAAATCTGGCAAACAATGGAGGGAGGAATTTATTGGAAACTAGGTCAGCGAAAGAAATCTGGGAGACCGCCTTAGGGGAACTGCAAATCCAGATGAGCAAGGCAAACTACCAGACCTGGCTGAAAAACACCGTAGGCTTAAGTCACCAGAATAATCAGTTTGTCATAGGCGTACCGAATGCCTTTGTCGCTGAATATCTAGAGCAGACCCAGCGCTCCCTGATTGAAAAAACGCTTATCGCCCTGACCCACCAGAACATCGAGGTCCTTCTCCGTGTCGAGGCCAGAGAGCAGAGTTCATCAACCAGCTACAGGGGTGCGCGGGCCAAAGGCTACGCAGGACGAAGAGATGCCCAGCAAACAAGTCTCCCCCTGTTCAACCCCAAGTACACCTTTAATTCCTTCGTTGTCGGCAACTGCAACCGTTTAGCCCACGCGGCTGCTCTGGAGACGGTTGAAAACCCGGGACGTAGCTTTAACCCGCTGTTTATCTATGGGGGAATGGGATTAGGCAAGACCCATCTACTCCACGCAATCGGTCATATAGCTCTGGCACATAATGTCCAAGTACTCCATATGAGCGCCGAGCAATTTACCAACGAATTTATAAATGCTATTAGAGACAAAACGACCGAGGAATTCCGCGATAAATATAGAAACATTGACATGTTGTTAATTGACGACATCCAGTTTCTCGGCGGCAAGGAGCAAACAGCGGAAAGTTTCTTCCACACCTTCAATGAGCTACACAATAACAACCGCCAGATTGTTATTACCAGCAACAACTCCCCTAAATCAATGTCCCTGCTGGAGGAACGATTACGCTCCCGCTTTTCATGGGGACTGGTTGCTGATATTCAGGCGCCAGATTTTGAGACACGCCTAGCTATTTTACAAGCCAAAACCAAAGAGACGGGGGCAAACGTTACTTCAAGCGTCCTGGAACTGATTGCACAGCGCGTCAAGCAAAGCATAAGAGAGCTGGAAGGTTCCCTAAACCGGGTCGTCGCTTATACCAGGCTAATCAGGACTGCACTCACCCCGGAACTGGCCACTCAGGCGCTCGCGGATATAGCCAGTAACGCGCCAGGCAACACCCCTGTCTCCATCGGCCAAGTGCTGGAGGCCGTTGCCAACCACTTCCGCTTATCACCTGTAGACTTAAAAAGCCGGAGGAGGGATAAGGAGACCACCCTGGCCCGGCAGATAGCAATGTACCTCATCAGGCAAGAAACCAGCAGCTCTCTAGCTCTAATCGGCAGAGAACTGGGAGGCAGAGAGCCGATAACCGTCAGCCATGCCTATAAGAAAATTGCCAA
>CAZRDI010000158.1:0-2587 GCA_964598825.1 uncultured Dehalococcoidales bacterium | reverse complement strand
GTAGCCTGTGGCTATGATTATATTGCCAACGTCTACCTCGACGATTTCGTCTTCCATTTCGTGGTCGATTGCCTTAACCTCGCAGACCTTGACACACTCCAGGCATTCCGAGCACACACCACAGTTCAGGCAACGTTTGGCTTCCTCAATAGCCGCTTTCTCATCAAAGCCAAGCTCCACCTCGGTAAAGCCCTCTCGCTTCTTCGCCTCAAGAAGCGGCATAGAATGCCTTGCCTTCTTCTCCACGCCTTCTTTTGATACCTCTTCTACCCTTTTGATAGTCTGCGGTCTCCCCTCTTTCAGGTCAACGCCCTCAAGATAGCGGTCAATGGAGACGGCCGCTTCCTTCCCGGCAGCAATAGCGGCAATAACATCGGCCGGACCGGAAACCACATCACCACCGGCAAAAACGCCTTCAATATTTGTCTGTAAGGTAACCTGATCTACAGAGAGTGTTCCCCAGCTGGTATAGTCAAGCCCTTCGGGTAACATTGACTTATCTATTGCCTGACCAACGGCCATGATTACATTATCAACCTTCACCTCAAATTCCGAGCCTTCAACAGGTACCGGACGTCGGCGACCGCTCGCATCGGCCTCACCCAGTTCCATCTGAATGCATTGGAGCCCGGTCAACCGCCCATTCTCAGCCAGCACCTTCACCGGTGCCGCCAGGATGTGAATCTTCACCCCTTCCTCCTCAGCCTCGTCAACCTCACTGGCGATAGCCGGCATTTCCGCCCGAGAGCGGCGATATATAATGGTGACCTCCTTGGCCCCCAGACGCCGGGCTACTCTGGCCGAATCTATGGCAGCATTGCCGCCACCGATAACCGCCACCCGCTCCCCGAGCTCAAACTTCATCCCCGAGTTCACCTGCTTCAGCAGGCTGAGGGCAGGTATTACCCCCTCAGCATCCTCACCGGGGATACCCATCTGCTGGCTTACCCAGGCACCGGTAGACAGAAAGACTGCCTTATAACCCTGAGTGAAAACATCCTCTAAATCCTTCACCGGGGTGCCTGTCTCTATCTTCACCCCCAGCTCTTCAATGTAGCTGATTTCATTGTCCACTATCTCAGTGGGCAAGCGGTATTCAGGAATACCGTAACGCAGCATGCCGCCAGCCTCAGGAGCAGCCTCAAAGACGGTAACCGCATATCCCTGCCTGATCAGGTCATAGGCACAGGCTAAACCGCCGGGTCCAGAGCCGACAATGGCTACCCTGTCTTCCCTGGTTATCTCAACAGGGGCTGCCTTATCCCTCCCCCCCTTAAGCTCATAGTCAGCCATAAAGCGTTTCAGAGAACGAATGGCTACAGGCTCATCAACCTGCCCCCGCTCACAATCAGTCTCACAGGGATGGGTACAAACGCGCCCGCAAACCCCGGCAAAAGGCTGAGTTCCCCTGAACAGCTCGAGCGCCTCCTTGAATTTACCCTGTGAGATAAGAGCTATATAGCCCTGGGCATCAACTCCGGCAGGGCAGGCAGCCCGGCACGGCGGGTAACCTCGCTTATCAATAGTGAAGGCATTGGGGACAGCCTGGGGGAAAGGCCGATATATCGCCTTCCTCTGGACCATTCCCAGTTCATACTCGGAGGGTACCTCTACGGGGCATACTTTTTCGCATTCCCCGCAACCGGTACATTTATCTTCATCAATATATCTCGCCTTCCTATTAATCTTGACCTTGAAATTGCCAATGTAACCCGACACTTCCTCTACATCGCTGTAGGTCATTAGCTCAATATTAGGATGATGACCTACCTGTGTCATCCTCGGGGTAAGAATACAGGCAGAGCAGTCCAGAGTAGGAAAGGTCTTGTCCAGCTGTGACATGTGCCCACCGATGCTGGGCTCCCTCTCCACCAGGTAGACCTTATGACCGGAATCAGCAATCTCCAGAGCAGCCTGCATACCGGCAATACCCGCCCCCACTATCAGGGTATTGGGGTTAACCGGAACTTCCCTCGTCTCCAGCGGTTGATGATAGAAAACCCGGCTCACCGCGGCGCTTACCAGCGCCTTGGCTTTCTCCGTAGCTTCGTCATGGTCTTCAGTTACCCACGAACAGTGCTCCCGAATATTCGCCATCGCGAATAAATAGGGGTTTACCCCCGCTTCCTGGCAGACGCGACGAAACGTGGGCTCGTGCATCGTGGGTGAGCAGGAGGCAACCACCACCCGGTTAAGCTCCTTTTCCTTAATGTCATCCTTAATCATATTCTGCCCCGGGTCAGAGCACATAAACTTATAGTCGCGAGCCACCACCACACCTTCCAGACCCTGGGCGAACCTGGCAACCGCCTCTACGTCAACCGTGCCGGCGATATTACTACCACAATGACACACATACACACCAATTCTAGGCTCCACTGCTAATCCCCCTCTTTGCCTTTATATAAATATACAGCCTGGATACTGTCCTTCACGTGTTACACCAGTACTCCGTCAATCTCAGCCATAATCTGCTCAATGGTAAAGTGTTTACCTATATTAGCACCACTGGGACAGGCTGCCACACATGTACCGCAGCCCTTACACAGAGCTTCGTTAACCCGGCATACCTCTTTCTCTTCATCAA
>CAZRDI010000157.1:0-2625 GCA_964598825.1 uncultured Dehalococcoidales bacterium | reverse complement strand
TCTGCATTCCAAAACCGCACATCACCAATACTCCGATAAACGACAGTAGCTCCAGGGCAATCGCCTGACCGGGTCCTGTTCCCGTCCACTCAAAAATCTTCCAGCCATAGTTTGACGGCACACCCTTTTCCTTACAGTAAGCTTTAAACTCATCTTTAATATCTCTGGGGCTCTTATCCACCGAGCTAATAACATGAGTAGCTCCAAAGTCCAGAGCTCTCTTTAATTTCTCCGGGTTACGGGCAATGCCAATCACTTCCTTAGCTCCCAGGGCAGAACAAACCTGAGTGGCATATACACCGAGACCGCCGGTTACGCCGATGATAATGACTAAATCCCCAGCCTTAACCCCGGCCTTCATTGCCGCCTGATATGGTGAAGTCACCGCATCGGCAATAACGGCAAGATGCGAAAGGGGCATACCCTTCTTATCCTTGACCTCGCACAAATCCCCAGAGGGAACGGGAATATGGCTGGAAAAACCGCCGTAAATCCCCATACTGTTTCCCGGCATCTTTTGCGCCAGACACCTGTTGCCTCTACCGGCTGCACAAATAGGGCAGTTGTTACACGGCATCACCGCCGGCACAATTACCTCTTTACCAATCCATTTCTCGTCGCCGGCCACCACTGTCCCACTAATTTCATGCCCTAAGCTAAGCGGCGGTTTGTTTACAGTAGGCACACCGTCATAAAAATAGCCCAGGTCGGTATGACAAACTCCACAACCGGCAACCTCAACCAGCGCCTCGCCAGCCTGCAACTCAGGAACGTCCAGGCTAACCCTAGCCAACTTTCCCGGCTCTACCATCTGCCAAGTTTCAATCTTATTAGGTATATTTGCCATCTTTCCTCCTCTACAAAACTGGCTCAAACAATCTTAGTTTATTATCTCTATATCCCCACTACCACGGTCCTCGTGGAATGCCTGAAAACGGCACTCATCAAATCCCACTCTTTTTACCTCAACTCCCCACCCGCGTAAGGATATCAATTATCTCAAAAGGTTGTCAGCCTCATATACTTTCGGTGATTATTGACACCCAGCCTCCTTTCAATTGGCTACTGCCTTCAGTTTCTTTACACGCTTAACTAGCAATGAATACGCACCCTATTATAATAGTCTACATGAAAGAAGGTTGTCAATTTACGTGGAAGCCTTAATAGGCATGGTAATGAGGAAACAACAGGAATAAAAAATAAGCCGCTTCTTGAGGCAAAAAGCGACTTATTCACTCTGGTCACCTAGTAACAGAGAGACTCGTTTCTACTTACAATCTCGCTGAGTATGTTGATAAACACCGGACAGGTAAGACTAGCCAGACAGGAGCACCCGCCTTAAACCAGCATCATAGCCCCGGAAGACGCCTAAATAACCTTAACCATTGCTAGTTCTCTAATCCAAGAGCTAAAAAGGCAGGTGCAATCGTGGTATCCGTAATACCAGCTTTAACCCTTCCCTATCCTGAACATCTTGGTCCCACACGCCGGGCATACGCCCTGAGTCGCCGGTTTCCCATTCTTCATGGTTATGGGCTTGGCATCTTTCATTTCTCTTTTGGCACGGCATTTCATACAATATGCTTGCATCGGCACACCCCCTTTTTGAGTATGAAGCATAAACTATTCACCCCTCTAATGTCAAGAGCCAAATAGCTATAGTTATGGGTAAATCAGAAATCCAAGAGAATATTGGTAAAAGAGAGCGATACAGGTACGCGCCTAGAGGGATTCGAACCCACGACCCTCGGTTCCGAAGACCGATGCTCTGTCCGCTGAGCTATAGGCGCTTGATGGTTGGGGTGAGTGGAGGGATTCGAACCCTCGATCTCCAGGGCCACAACCTGGCGCCTTGACCAACTAGGCGACACTCACCACGCTAAATAGTATAGATATTATAGCTAAAAACCTTTAACCTTTCAACGGACTACGGCATCTACTTTGAGACCAGATCCACTACGGTAACTCCGGCACCTCCCTCTCCATAACCCCCATGCCGGTATGACTTAACCAGCGGATGCTTGACCAGCTCCTCCCTGACCACCTGGCGTAAAGTCCCCGTTCCTTTACCATGAATTACCCTCACCTGGTATAACCCGGCCATAAAAGCATCGTTCAGGTATTTATCAAGTTTCAATAGTGCTTCATCTACGGTGAGCCGGCGAAGATGCAGTTCATCGGCTACCGAAGGTACATTTACATCATGTTCACGTTTACGCATAACGCCTAATAACCCCTGAACCGATTGTAGCACCATAGCCGCTTATAGAACAATTTGTCCAGCACATATATGTGTTACAATAGATTTATGATTCGTGAATGCCAACCGAACGATACCAACCGGATATATTTTATCATCAATGAAGCCGCCAAAGCCTTTCAGGGTATCATACCGGCTGATTGCTACCACCAACCCTATATGCCCATGTATGAGCTCCAGCAAGAAATGAAACGCATCACCTTTTACGGCCAAGAAGCAAACGGAGAGCTGATAGGGGTAATGGGGTTTGAAATGGTTAAGGGTGTTACCCTCATCCGCCACGCCTATGTGCTCCCACAGTGGCAGAAACAGGGGACGGGCAGCAAGCTTTTCAACCATATTAAGGGTCTGGTTACCACCCCCCG
>CAZRDI010000156.1:0-2631 GCA_964598825.1 uncultured Dehalococcoidales bacterium | reverse complement strand
ACTTTTAATCTCATTAGCTACTTTTCACTTAAAAAGCTTCTCAACGGCGGGTGTAACCGAGAGGGGTGATATTATAATAACGTGGTCACCTGGCTCTATGACGTTATCATCGGGGGGGATAATAACCGTATCCTTGCGAACAACAGCACCTACGATTGCTTCCTTGGGTAAGCCTGCCTCTGAAATCTTTCGTTGGGCAATATGTGCCGTTGGACTGGTGACGAACTCAATAGCCTGTAGCTCTTTGCCCCCGATGAAAGCTGCAGATATGGCTCCGCCATGGAGGACGAAGTGAGCGATTTTGTTAGCGGTGAGCAGGGGAGGGGAGGCGATTACATCAACTCCGATTGCCTCGGTCAGAGGAATGTATCCCGGTTTATTAACCATTATTAAACTTTGGGGTACGCCTAGATTCTTAACTAGTAATCCGCAGAGAATGTTAAGCTCGTCATTTTCAGTGGTAGCCACAAAAGCATCTGCTGATGGGACTCCCTGCTCAATTAGAAAGTCACGGTCAGTGCCATCACCTTGTAGTACTGTGACCCCTTGCAATCTGGCGGCGATATCTTCACTCCGACCTATATCTTTCTCAATCAATTTAACTGAGATTCCATACTCCTGCAATCCTTCAGCGACAAGGAACCCAACACGTCCTCCTCCAAGTATTACCACGCTCTTTACCAGTTCTTGTGCCTGGGAAAACATCTCTCCCAGTCCATCCATGCACTTTGGAGAAGCAACCAGGAAGATGTGGTCATCTTGTTGCAGGAGTTCTTCGGGGGTGGGTGTAATGACCGCGCCGGCCCGGGTAATAGCGGCAACGACGCACGGTCTGGTAAATTTCATCTTGCCTAGTGGTTTTTTGCTTACTTTCTTTTCCCCTACCTTGAATTCCTTTACCTGAACCCGGCCTTCAGCGAAGTTCTGTACAGGGGTGGGGTAAAAGCTGGAGAACAAGTTCGTTATTTCCTTAGCCGCTTCAGACTCAGGGTTGATGAAGAGGTCTATCCCTAGGCTTTTCGGTCTAATCACCTTTCGGGTGGCGGAAGATGGCTTGGTTGTGGTAGTAAAGTACCCCGAATATTCAGGGTTGCGGACTCTGGCTGCCGTTGTGGTTGCGCCTAACTCCTTAGCTATGAAGCAAGTGAGCATGTTGGTTTCATCGCTATTAGTGACGGCGATAACTAAATCGGCACGGTGGGCTTCTGCCTCCTTTAGAATTTTGGGTGTAGCTGCGTTTCCGATGATGGTATTGACCTCAAGCTGACGGCGAATGGTCTCTATCGCCTCCTCAGATTGGTCTACCACAACCACATCCTGGCCTTCCTCTGCCAGTAGAGAGGCTATATGGGAACCTACTACTCCCGCCCCGGCTATAACGATGTACATTTATCCTATCCCCGGCTATTCGCGTGTGATGCCCTTAAATAACCTTCGAATCCGTCGGGAAACGCTATGCAGTATTCCCCGGGACTTTCTCTGTCTCCGTAGTATCCTGTCGCCCGCTCGAACTGCTGGTACTCGCTCAAGGGTTTTTTTCCGCGCCATTTCAGAGTATCTCCCTGAAACCAATTACTATTATTGCTGCTCGGCACTTCTCGGTCATGATAATGACACCAATTCAAGAGTTGGTCAAGTCCGTCTTTTTAGTGGTGAACTCGGCGGAACCCCTGAGTTTTGCTAATTTTTCATCCGTTTACCCGATTTTACCATTGGTAATTGAGAAATTTTAAGCATTTGCCTGCCGATTGTCAACCGCTGATTGGCTTGACAATTGTATTTTCCTCATCTAAACTGATGGCGGAAGTAAGATGAAGTTGTCACTATCTAGACAGGGGCGTTTTGTTTAGTATATGTGATTGTTCAAGGAAAGTTTTTGGTCTCCTCTTTATACTTTCCGAACCTCATTTCGGTTTGTCTGTTTGTTCTATAGTACTGAGGCAACAGCCTTTTAGATTTCCCCTTTCTCACCCCTTGTTATTTCAATATGGCTTTTGCTGGCAAAGGAGGATTGGCTGTGTTTAGATTTCCTTTTATTCCCCAGGAGAGGAAGTTTTTTGACCTGTTTGAGCTGGGTGCTCAGAATATGGTGAGAGCGGCTCATGAGTTAAAAGCACTGGTTGATACGTGGGATGATGTTGAGCGAAGGGTGGCTGATATAGCTAAACTGGAGCATGAGGGGGACACTATTACGCATCAGATTATGGCGCAGTTACACCGCACCTTTGTTACCCCGTTTGACAGGGAAGATATAAGCGCACTGGCTCACAGTCTGGATGATATAGTGGACTTTATCCAGGCCGCGTCTGATGTCATGCTTCTCTATAATGTGGATAATCCCACCGCCAGAGCTAAGGAGCTTGCCGATATTATAGTGGAGGCGGCGGCTGAGGTGGAGAGGGCAATAGCTCAGTTGCAGCATCGCGCCGAGTTAAAGAAGATGCTGGAACGGTGTGTGGAGATTAACCGACTGGAAAATGTGGCTGATGATGTATACCGCTCGGCGATGGCTGAGCTTTTTGATTTTTCTGAAGATTTGTCCCATATTATCAAGTGGCGCGAGATTTATGGGCACATGGAGAGCGCTACCGATAGGTGTGAGGATGTGTCTAATGTCCTTGAAGGGGTAGC
>CAZRDI010000155.1:0-2664 GCA_964598825.1 uncultured Dehalococcoidales bacterium | reverse complement strand
TCTTATCCTGATATTTGACAGACTTCATTCCTATCAACCAAATGCAAATAAAACCAACAAGAAGCCAACTTGACAATCCAAGCCCGCCGTGGTTAACTGGTTATAGGTGGACTGTGTGACACCTAATAAATTACACAGGTATTACGGAGGTGCCTTATGAGACTTCACGTAATATTGGGAGTATGGCAGGTGGACAGTTAATGCCCTGCCAAAAGCGGGGCAGCCAGAGCTCAAACTCGGCTTGAGATAGTGAAGAGGGTGTTAATCTGCTAAAGCAGATACCCAGTGTGGTAGTGATTATCACAAGTGAGCTGGGGTTGAGATGCCAAGACAAGACAATTAGCTGAAGGTGCTTTTGGAAGTGCCTTCAGCTTTTTTAGAACGTGCTTTAGGTCTGCGGCGGAATTGGCCTCCCTATCTCATCCAGCAGCTTCGGCAACTCTTCCTTCTTGTAGCCCAACATGTTAACCAGTATCTCCTCGGTATGTTCCCCCAGAAGCGGCGCTCTACCCCGCCTCACCACCGGCGTTTCCCCGAACTGCATGGGTAAATTCTGATACTTGTATGTCTGGCCGGTGAGGGGGTGGGTATAATCGGTCATATACTCATTGGCGATGACCTGAGGATCATCCGCCAGGTCGGAGGGCCTCTGAACCCTCTCCCAGAAAACATCCTTGCCCTCAAATGACTTTATATGCTCCTCCATCGTCTTCCTGGCTATATACTCATCAAGCAGATTGACGACGGCTTCGGCATTTTCTCTTCGCACCATCGGAGTGCTGAAACGGGGGTCGTCTTTATATACCGACTCCGGTATCCCCAAGGTCTGGCACAACGGCACCCATTGCCGGGGCATGGGGCAAATTATCATAAGCCACCTGCCGTCAGCGCACTTATAGTAGTTGCCGGCAGTGGCATACTGGGTTTTGCTTCTGGGGTCCAGAAGGACCGGCGGCGAACCCATATAGTAAAACCTCTGGATATACTCCCCCAGAAGCCACATTGAGGCGGTAAGGTGAGATGTCTCTATCTCCTGCCCGATGCCGAAACGCTCACGGGCGAGCAGAGCGGCGACGACGGCATACGACCCGAATATGGCTCCAACCTGGTCAGATGTGTAGCCGGCCTGCAGACCATACACGGGGTCGTCACCCTCCGCGGGTGTCGTGTACATCCACCCTGACCGAGCAACACCGCTCGGGTCGAAGCCGGGCTTCTGGGCGTCAGGACCCTTGGTGCCGAAGGCCGAGGCATTACAGTATATAAGCCGGGGGTTATATTTCTTCAGCGACTGGTAATCCCAGCCGTGCCTCGCCGGCACGCCCTGACGCATATTGTGCACGAAAACATCGGACTTGGCGGTAAGCTGATAGAAAACCTCCATCGCCTTCGGCCTGGTGAGGTCAAGAACGACGCTCTTCTTAAGACGGTTATTGTACTCATGATAGGCGTTCAGGCTGTTACCGAAGACGCCCTTCCCCTCGCTGCCTCTCAAGTTTCCGTCCGCCATGTTCACCGGCGCCTCCGGCCTTTCCACCTTGATTACCTCCGCCCCCAGGCTCGCCAGCATCATGGCGACTACCGGCCCCAGCTGGGCTACTGTCATCTCAAGGACTCTTACCCCCTCAAGTATCTCGTGAGCCATGCTATTCCCTCCTTATTTTCTCGTGATAAACTCCCGACATAGTTCAGGGTAGCCATTTTATTAACTCGCGGTCGGGCGATGGCTGCATCAACTCCAAGAGGATATTATGGCCCTCACGGGTGTCGAAGTAACCTCCCCCGCCAGTCGGGGGGGTGGGAGGCTTTGAACCGAACACGAGCCTGACACCTTTCTCAACTACCAGCTTGTTATACGCTTCGTCGTAGTTATCCACAATGAAGCCGACTAGGTTAACGCCCTCGCCTGCGCTATCTAAAAACTCCTGCTGGACGGTTTCTCCCCTGACGGGCTGCAAGTACTCAATCGTCAGGTCGCCTATGCGGATGAACTTGCCAATAAGCTTGACCTTCTTGCCTTCCATCGTGATAAGTTCCGAGACTCTATCGACTATGCCCAAGGATTCATAATACTTGCCAGCCCTGTCCGCATCCCCGACTACCGCTCCTATGTGATTAAACTTCCAGTTACTTGCCATGCTCTCTTTGCTGGTCATATTTTCCCCCCTGGACAAAAGGATAGTTATTTACTGCCTTGTAAAACTTCAACAGTAGTTGGGCAGCTTGTCAATGTCCAACACTTAGCGCGCTAATGGTCAGTTCGTGCCTGATTGATGGTCTCCTTTAGACTGATAGCCTGCTCCATGTCAATTCCATATACATTCGCCAGTGCAAGACAATAGAAAATAATGTCGTATAATTCTTCATCAATCGTGCCTTTGATTGTATCTGAACGGCCATTTTCGTAAGTCGTCCCTTTGAGTATGACTTTTGAAAGTTCGCCGACTTCTTCGACAAGCTTGAGAAAGTAATCTTTAGCCAATTCAGGCTTATAATCTCGTTGTTTAATAATCTGCTGAAGTTCCCCGATATGCATTTCTCACCCCCTGTGCCACTCGGAATACACCTCGTCAAGCCTCAACCATATTGTTACTTTGAGAGTGTTTTGTCAATGGCAAGCTTAAATAAGGTAATGATCATCGGTAATCTCGGGAGTGAACCTGA
>CAZRDI010000154.1:0-2675 GCA_964598825.1 uncultured Dehalococcoidales bacterium | reverse complement strand
CTCCATCACGAAGTTCGCCATTAGAATTGTGGGTACTGAACACAATCTACTGCTGTGAGGAGGTTGAAATGGGAAGCCAGAGGTCGCAAATGAGGGTGGATCAGGTTGGTATAGGCAAGATCCTCAAGGACTTCACACTGACCGTGCCGTCGCACCAGAGGGACTACTCATGGACGGACCTCGAGGTCAGAACACTTCTGCAGGACTTGGCAAAGGCTATTTCCGACGATGAGCCTGGGTATTTCCTGGGCACAATAGTCACAATCCCCGGTGCTTCCGGGAGGTTGGAGGTAATCGATGGCCAACAGCGCCTTGCCACCATCACCGTTCTGCTTTGCCAGATTCGCCGTTACCTGGCGGGGAAAGACGCCATCATTGCAGAGGATATCAAGTCCTTCTTGTACCATACCGACCGGAACCTACGAGCCATTGTCCCTCGCCTAAGATTGAACCTCGCTGATAACGATTTCTTTGGCGCCATGCTCTCCGACGAACCGCCGACCACCGCTACAGAGCCAACAGTCAAGTCACACAGGTTGATCACTGCGGCGTTCAAGGGAATATCCCAATACATTGAGACAATCGTGGCTGGCTTTGACGTCAAGGTTCACGGCGACATTCTGAACAAGTGGATCAATTTCGTCGAATTCGGTGCAGATGTGATCCTCTTGCAGGTTCCATCAGGAGGAAATGCGTACAAGATGTTCGAAACCCTCAACGACCGTGGACTCAAGACCACGCAAGCCGACTTGGTGAAGAACTATATCTTCAGCCAAGCCGACGATCGGTTGCCAGAGGCACAACATGCTTGGTCGCTCATGCGTGGCGCTCTCGAATCCCTTCAAGAAGAGGACAAGGAAGACATTACTGTGACATTCCTCCGGCATGCCCTCATGGCCATCCAGGGCTTCCTCAGGAAGGGCGAAGTCTACGAGGCGGTGCAACGGAATGGGAAGGGTCCGCAGGCTGCGGTTGCGTTTCTCAGGAAGGCAGAGACCCTCTCTGCCGCCTACGTCGCGACATTCTATCGTGACCATGAGAGATGGAGTGGCTATCCAGACGCCATCCGCCCGGCCATCCTGACTCTCAATTTCTTCAATATCCATCCGTTTCGCCCAGTGTTGCTCGCGATCGCGGCCAAGTTCCCTCCGAGAGAGGCGGTAGGGGCATTTGAGCTACTCATTTCTCTGGGCGTCCGCCTTCTTGTCGCTTCGAGTACCCGAACTGGATCTGTCGAAGAAGCTCTGGCGAAAGCCGCGTACAAGGCGTTCGCTGGCGACGCCGCCAGAACGGCAGACCTAAAGAAGGAACTGGGCGACATTATTCCCTCCGATGAGAGGTTCCGCCAAGCATTCGAGGTTGCGACAGTCTCTAGCGGGAAGCTTGCGCGTCAGTACCTGCGGACACTTGAAAAGGTTGCCAAAGGGGAACCCGATCCCCTGTTCACTGTCACCGATGACAAGGAAGTTGTAACCTTGGAACACATCCTGCCAAGGAAGCCAGAAGGCAATTGGCCCCAGTTCACTCCCGACGAGGCGGATAGCTACTGGAAACGCATTGGCAACATGGTTCTGCTGCACCACAAGGCGAATTCGGACCTGAAAAGCGCCTGTTGGTCAGACAAACGACAGGAATTCAAAGAGCACGGATATGAACTAACGGCCCAAGTGGCTGCTGTGCCCGAATGGAATGTGGAGGCCATTTGCAGCAGACAAGCCGAGCTCGCTAAGCTAGCGCTGAAAGCTTGGCCTGTCTGATGTGCTTACACGCGTTACTCCATGAGGGAGACAGAACCCCATGGCCCGCGGCGAACAAACGCGTGCACCGTACGCGCTGTTCGCGCGCCGGTGACGCGAGTCGTTAGGGCTCCAAAATAATTGAAAATGAAAAACTTAGATAAAATAATTTACGCTAGCTTTATATTTTTGATGGGCGTTGCTGTTGGTTGGATTATTGAAGGGAAGCATCTCACATTAATCTTCTCCGTCTATTTGCCGGCGTTCGCAACGCTTTTTGCAGCCTATCTGGGTGCAAAATATGCCTTCGATTTGCACTCGAATAAAGAAAGAATAGAACTTCAAAACAAAAATATTGTAAATGGAAATTTGGCTATTTTTGATATTACGAGAATGATTAATAGCCTGTTGACGTACCAGCGACAGATAATTGACCCCGTTCGTAATAAACCCTCTGCATTCTTAGAAATGAGCCCTACATTGTTTTTACCAAAAGAGAATCTCACAATTAAATTTAGCGATCTTTCTTTTCTGCTTGAATTAGGGGATCACAATCTTTTGGGAGAATTGTCAGTCGCTGAACAAAAATATGAAAAAGCTTTAGATGCAATAAATGCTCGGTCCAATATGCACCTTCACGAGGTACAACCAAGGCTTGAAATGTCTGGGATAAAACAAGGCGGCGACTATAGACTGGGAGATATCGAAAATGCTCTAGGCAACAAGCTTTTCGTTACTATTAAACAAGCCACTTCAGAAGTTATCGCCCACGTTGACGAAACAATTAATTATTTGGAAGAGATAGGAATGAAACTTAGTGAATTATTGAAGAAAAATTTTCCGGCAAAGAAAGTGTTCAGCATATCAATGCCGGAACCATTATGCCCTAACCTATAAGGATTGATTCGACCTGAAAGGTCGATTTCAATCTATTGTTCA
>CAZRDI010000153.1:0-2702 GCA_964598825.1 uncultured Dehalococcoidales bacterium | reverse complement strand
GATGGCCCGTTTGTACTCACCCAGGGAGGCGTAAGCACTGCCCATGTTGCCGAGGGCGGCTCCCTCACCCCTGACATCGCCGATCCTTCGGTCTATTTCGAGGGCCTTCTCATAGAGCTCGATGGCCCGTTTGTACTCACCCAGGGAGGCGTAAGCACTGCCCATGTTGCCGAGGGCGGCTCCCTCACCCCTGACATCGCCGATCCTTCGGGCGATATCGAGTTGCTGCTCATAGAGCTCGATGGCCCGTTTGTACTCACCCAGGGAGGCGTAAGCAAGGCCCAGGCTATTAAGCATCCATGCGCGAGATGAATCTTCAAGCTGAGTTTGCTTTTGAAAAAGGGGCTCGAGTAGATTGACTAGCTCGCGGCTTCTTCCCAGTTCGTCAATGTTTATCAGTCCTGAGGCAACCAGGTAGCGAAATGAACGCTCATATTCATCAGCAGTCACATGGCCCCAAAAGGGCCTTGAAAGTAGTTCGAGGAACACCGGTAGCTTTTCTTTTTCCCAGTTCACCTGAATAGTCTGGATCATAGCAAGCCAGAGACCATCCCTCTCCTGGATGAGGGCGCGCGGGTTGTGGCTCTTGGCTTCTGCGTAGTGCAGGAAATATTCACAATGGTTCCCCCTGTATTCTCTTTGCTTACGCTCGTTAGCCTTGAGCTTCAATTCTGACATTTGACGCACCAGAGGATGCACGGAATAACGCTTGGATTCATCTGAGTATTCAAAAAGAGACCTGTGGTGGAGTTTGCCTACGAGCTGCTGGAGCATCATTTGATCCATATCCTGAAATCCTGCTGAACTTCCCAGTGCACGGGAAGTAAAACCAGACTCTGCGCATACACTTGCTGCCTCAAAGATTGCCAAGAGGTTCTCGCCCCTGTCTTCCTTCTCGAGCAACTCCAAGCTCAACGTGAGCGACGCAATCACGTCCTTGTCGGGGTCGTCTTCTAGCTTCAGCCGCTCCACCTTGCCCTGAACCCAGCCAATGTATTGCGAAAATGTGGTATCCGGGGTGTCGGAAAGATGCTTTGCGGCGACCTCGACTGCAAGGGGCATTCCTCCCAGTATTTCCACCACTCGTTCGGCTCCTTCCAAATCCTGATTGACACGGGTTACCCCCAGCACCTTCTTCAGTAGCTCTATTCCCTCACCCGGCTTAAACCTTGTAAGGGGATAGATTGATTCCCTGGGCATAATTCCGAAGGCTTCCCTGTTACGCGTAGTCACAAGCACAGCGCATTCCGGTTTGATTATCTCGTCTGCCTCGTTGACGTTATCAATCACCAAGAGTGCCCCTTTTCGATTCAGGAGCTTGGTAACTTCATCTCTGGCTTTAACCTCATCGGCAAAGACGACCGCATCGGCTCCGGGTCGTAGCGCGGAGAAAATTCTTTCCGCCTCCACTTTCCAATTACTACCCTTAAGGGAAGCCCAAAATACGCCGCCAGTGTATTCATTCCCGTGCGCTTTCGCGTACATCCTGGCAAGTTCGGTCTTGCCTATTCCGCCTGTACCCGTTACCCCCGTGATCGCTCCAGTTCTGCGGCCTTGAATAATGGAGTGGAGTCTCTCCAAGTCGGACACCCTTCCCACAAAAGTCTCCACTGGTGTCTCTGCCATGTACGGGACGGTCCCTGGCACCTGGGGCTGAAGAACTAGATACCAGGTGCCAGCTCCGATATCCCGCAGATAGTCAAGAGATGAAACAAGTATCCTCTGTTTCTCCTCGAGGTGCGCAACAAACTCATCTGGTTCCTGAGTCCCGGCGTGCTTCCAGTGCCAGGCGATCGTCTCTGTGCCGATCCTGACTAAAGGAGTGCGAGACCGTATCGAAGGAGTCGAAGGCCCCTTAAGCCTGATATAGGGATCATCCGATTCGTCTGCGATCCGGAGCAAGGCAGCGAGCTTGCGAAGATTCAGGGGATCGTTTGAGAGGGCCTGGTCGGGAAAATCATTTGGGATCTCCTTTAGTGGAACGAATCGTTCATCGGAATGCCCGTAGGCCACCAAAGCTACGGCTTCGGCCACACGGGCATGCTTACCCATGAAAGGTTGGAAATCGTGCAAGAGATATTTAGAAGGCTCGTTGAGAATGTAGTCTCGGCTTCTCTTGGGATGATCCTCTGCAACACACTCACCATCGCATAAGTACCCTACGTCATGCATATAGGTCGCACAGAGAAGCACAAAGATCTCTGCACGGGTGAGCATGTTTTTTTCTATCATTACCTTTGTCAACGTGTTCAGATAGCTTTCGAGCCGTTCGGAGTGCTCATGCCCATTTTTTGGCAAACCCCTCAACCATTCCCGGGCCTTCCGTTTGATATGCGAAACCCGCTCAAAAAGGTTTATCTCATCGGTTATTCCGGCTACCCGAAATCCCTTGAGGTGGGGATGAAGAACGGATTGAGAAGGTGATGGTGGTGAATCAGTGTTGGGCATAAGGAAAGCCTCCTGTGAAGAGATTGTACTCTCTGAGTAAAGTCATGAAGGCTTTGAAGAACGAGAGCTCTTTGCCCTACCTGTTTATACTTAAATACAATGCTATGGATCTCTTGTGGGTTTGAAACTTTCAGTTACGTGCCAAAGCCTTTAATCCCACCGAGCTATAAACTAAATAGACTAATCAAAAACCACAGCCTTATCAATCACCTTCTTTTCCCAATCCTCAACTTGCATCATGCAAACCTCACGAG
>CAZRDI010000152.1:0-2706 GCA_964598825.1 uncultured Dehalococcoidales bacterium | reverse complement strand
GCGGGCCGAAGAACCTTGTCGACATTGAACCGAATGTCCCCATATCCCACGGGCAAAGATCAGTATCACCCATTATCATTTCAATGCTCCCAAGTTTAGCATCAAGCTCATCTGCCAGCATCTGTGCCAGTGAGGTAATAACTCCCTGGCCCATCTCAATCTTGCCTGTAAAGAGCTTGACATTGCCACTCTCCTCAATAAGTAGATAAGCATTGAAATCGGAAGGCATTCTTCTCTGGGCAAAAAGTGCCTTGTCTCCCACTGTAAATGCTATCACAATACCCCCGCCGAGGTATTTCAGGAAGTCACGCCTGTCGATGTCAGAGGGTGATTTTATGTCTTTAAAGTCTTTTTTAAGGTGCCTGTTATTTTTCATAGCTTTTTTACTCCTTTCATTTCTTCTGATGCAGTCTGTATCGCCTTTATGACCCGCAGGTGTGATCCACAGCGGCAGAGGTTATCTTCCATTCCCTCCACTATTTCTTCATATGTAGGATCCGGATTCTTTGCAAGCAATCCGTACGCGGTCAGTATCATCCCGGGGGTACAGTAACCGCACTGCATGGCATCGTGCTTTACAAATGCTTCCTGCAGGAAATGGAGTTCCCCGTTAACGGATAGACCTTCGATAGTGACCACCTGGTGTCCTTCAACATCGCTGACCGGGACCGAGCATGAACGAACCGGTTCCTTGTCTATAAGGACCGTACACGATCCGCAAAAACCTATGCCGCACCCATACTTGGTCCCCGTAAGACCAAAGTGGTTGCGCAGTACCCACAGCAGGGTATATTCCCTGTCCATGGTGAAACTTACTTTTTCACCGTTCAGGGTGAACTGAATGACTTTATCCATGTTGTCCTTATTATTTCATTAATTCGTTATTATACTGTTCCCTCGTATCAATATCCCTGAGTATGTCATCGCTTTCGACCTGCAGTTCTGCAATATCGTCATGGTGCCCGGTGATCACGTCGCGAAGGGTTGCACTATCGGGCATCCCGGCAATTTCCTTAAAATACTTCCTGCCGATCAATACCGGATGACCACGCTTCCCTTTGTAAACCGGGAGAATAATACCCTTTGAACTGCCGGTTTTCAGGTCTATCAAATCATTTATTATCCTGCTGTTTATCATCGGCTGATCGCCCAGCGATATAACAGCTGCATCAGCCTCCGGTGGAAGTGCTGCAATCCCTTTCCTGACCGAAGAAAACATGCCCCTGTTATACTCCTTGTTAATAATTGTACCTGCATTTAAGCATTTTATTCTCGCAGCTACTTCTTCGTGGTCTGCTCCCAGGACCACCATTACCCCATTCACCTTTGAATCAAGGTTTTTCTGTACGACCGTTTCAATGATCGAGCTTTCTCCATATTTCATTACCAGTTTCTGTTCCTTCATTCTCCTTGATTCCCCTGCCGCCAGGATTACCGACCAGGTATTGATTGTCATTTTATTATCATATGCCTTCTTCCTTTCCACTATAAGTTCAGCGGCAATGCTTACCGCTATTTCCTGTATTGTTCTGGATGGTATCGGCAATCCTATAGGAGCATGTACCCTGTCAAATTGCTGCGGGGTTGCCCAGCCCTGCCTGATAAACTCTTCCCTTACCAGGGATATTTTTCTTTTACTGCCGATCATTCCGATATATGCAGCCCCTGACCTTATGCATTCTCTGAGGGCCCTGCTGTCGTCCCTGTGGCCCGTAGTCATGATAACAATATAAGTGTCGCCGGTCACCTGCAGTTCTTTAACTGCCTTTGCAACATCGTCCACAATGATCCGCTCTGCCCCGGGAAATCTTGTACTGTTTGCAAAATCAGGTCTGTCGTCGATCACGGTGATGCTGAAATCCAGAAGACTCCCAAGGTGAGCAAGTGCCCGGCCTATATGGCCTGCTCCTACAATTACCAGTTCCGGTAATGGATACAATGGTTCGATAAAATATAATGCATCCTCCTTCTCAGCCAGTTGTGCGATCCTTCTCTCCAGTGACAGATTAAGTTCCTCTTCAGTTACCGCTCCGCCATCCTCCGGAATCCGTGAAGTACCCGAAGTGACAGGATGCCATTCCCTGTGCAGGGAAACCATATCACCTGTCCCCTGCTCAATCCGCGTCACAAGTACCCCGGAACCCCCTTTTTTCAGAGAGGCCTCTATATCACCGAATATTCCCGAATCCCTGAAGTATCCTGCGTCAAGGAGCACACGGACACGGCCTCCGCAAATAGCTCCTTCGCTGTCGGAAATGTTTGCGTTCAATTCATAGGTAAAAAGTAATGAGGTGGAGGATCCCAACATTTTACCGGCTCTCCGGGAAGCTTCAAATTCAAGCACACCACCACCAAGCGTTCCGGCGATTATCCCATCTGCCGTAAAAATGGCAGAAGCCCCCGGAACCTGTGGCGCAGACCCGTACGTTTCCAGGATTAGCCCATACACCCCCGGTATTTGTTCTCCCGTTCCTGACGAAAGGTATTTCAATATCTTGTTCAATATCCCCCCGTTCAACTGGTTAAATATCTATGTTCTAACAAAATGGTTAAAACAGATGCCATGCAAGATAGAGATTTTTAGTGCAACTGTCAATATGATATATATCAGCAGGTTTGCAGGCAGACTTTAATATTGAGAGACGCCAGGACCCTAGATTCCGCAGGCCTATTGTTGAAAAAGCGGTAAAACTTTAACTAGTAAAG
>CAZRDI010000151.1:0-2732 GCA_964598825.1 uncultured Dehalococcoidales bacterium | reverse complement strand
CCACTATTATTGAAGCCATTATGAAGACAGTATCCATACCGGTAATGGCTAAGTGTCGCATAGGCCATTTCGTAGAGGCTCAGGTGCTGCAAGCCCTTGGCGTAGATTATATAGACGAATCTGAAGTGCTTACTCCGGCTGACGAATTAAACCATGTCTGGAAACACGACTTCAAGGTGCCCTTCGTCTGCGGCTGTCGCGACCTGGTTGAGGCACTGCGCCGCATTGGCGAGGGAGCAGCCATGATTAGAACCAAAGGCGAAGCCGGCACCGGTAATATCGTAGAAGCTGTCAGGCACATGCGGGCGGTGATGGGTGGTATCCAGAAGCTGGTAGCCACACCCCAAGAAGAACTGATGACGCAGGCCAAGGAAATGGGAGCACCCTTTGAGCTGGTATCAGAGATACATAAAACAGGAAAGCTGCCGGTGGTCAATTTCGCCGCCGGTGGGGTAGCCACCCCTGCCGATGCCGCCCTGATGATGCAGCTCGGCGCCGATGGCATTTTCGTCGGCTCAGGCATATTTAAGTCCAGCAACCCGGAGGCCATAGCCAAGGCTGTAGTCAAAGCCACCACGCACTTCCAAGACCCGGACATCATTGCCGAGGTCTCCAAAAACCTCGGGGAAGCCATGCCCGGACTGGATATAAAGCAAATTCCCACTGAGGAACTACTGGCATCCAGAGGACAATGACTAGCGTCCATGGAGGGTATTCTTGCAGAAGGTAATCACAGATGACCTGGACGCTTTGATTGACATCTTCCCGCCGCACATCCGCCAGCCACTACGCCAGCAAGAAAATATAAGAGAACTGCTAGAGATAGTCCTGGACCTAGGCCGCACCCCTGAAGCCCGCTTTCTCCAGAAAGAGGTAATTCTTGACCCCAGGGAAGTGAGCGAAGAAGATATTGACTACGTGGCTTCACGCATCAGCACTTTCGGGGGTGACAACCGGGCCGGAATAGAGCGCACCCTGCACCGTATCTCAGCCATTCGCAACCGCAAAGGGGGCATCGTCGGGCTTACCTGCCGCGTGGGAAGAGCCGTCTTCGGCACCATAAAAATCATTGAAGACCTCGTCCAATCAGGCAAAAGCGTCCTGCTGCTGGGGCGTCCCGGGGTAGGTAAAACAACCATGCTCCGCGAGGTAGCCCGGGTGCTGGCCGACGACCTTAATAAGCGGGTTATCATCGTTGATACCTCAAACGAGATCGCCGGCGATGGCGATATTCCCCACCCGGCCATCGGGCATGCCCGCCGTATGCAGGTAACCACCCCCAGCATGCAACACGCGGTAATGATTGAAGCCGTGGAAAACCACATGCCGGAGGTAATCGTTATTGACGAGATTGGCACCGAGCTTGAAGCACAGGCAGCCAGGACTATCGCTGAACGGGGCGTCCAGCTGGTGGGCACTGCTCATGGCAACATGCTGGAAAACCTGATGATGAATCCCACCCTGTGCGACCTCGTTGGCGGCATCCAGAGTGTAACCCTCGGTGATGAAGAGGCAAAGCGACGGGGCACACAGAAATCCATACTTGAGCGCACGTCACACCCCACCTTTGACATTGTGGTTGAAATTCGGGACTGGGACAAAGTAGCCATTCACCCCGATGTCGGCGAGGCGGTTGACGCCATACTGCGCGGCCAGCTAACTGCCACCGAGACCCGCTGGATGGATGAAACGGGAGAGGTCAGGATAGAAAAGGAAGCGCCGGACATCAAGAAAACTACTAAAGGCAAGACGGTAACCAAGAAAGGTAAGCCACCCAGGGTTTACCTGTTCGGCGTGAACCGGGCGCGCCTGGAGCAAATGGCAAGAGAGCTAAACTCAAGCCTTGACATAGTTAATAAGCTAAACGATGCCAGCCTGTTCATAACCTCTAAAAACTACTACCGGCGGAAGCCGCAAAAGGTCAGGGATGCCGAAGCAGCCAACATACCCATATACGTACTGAAAAGCAATACGCCGCCTCAAATCAGGCAACTGCTGAACACTGTCTCCCACACAGAAGGGGGGGTTGATAAAGGAAGCTCATTCAAGCTTGCCCTTGACGAGGCGGAAGAAGCCGTCAACCAGATCAAGAGCGGCAATGAAACGGTAGAACTCAGCCCCCAGAGCGCCTATATCCGGCGCCTGCAACACCTCATAGCCGAGCGAAACAAACTATCCTCACAGAGCACCGGCAAAGAGCCGAACCGACGAGTGAGGATTTATAAAGAGCAAATGGATTAAAAGGGGCGAAGCCCCTTTAAGAATTTTTCTTCCCTCTCCCCGGTACAGAACCTGTGACGGAATGGTACCCTTGATTTCAGTTCGGTCAGGGAATACGATCACTTTGATACCGAATAACTGCAGGATAGCCCTCATGTTCTTCTTGATAATTTCGGCCTGCTTCTCATGATCACTACACTCCTGGAAACCGGGTGGCACGTCTATCCCTCTCATGTACTTGTCGGTTCCTTCGATACGGAAGTAGTCCATCTCCGTCACTTCGCCGATCGACATCTCTCCATCACTTTCCCTCCAGGCATTAAACCCAGCAGGGACATAAATTTCCTCATCTGAAAGCTCACCGAACAAGCCGAACTCGGTTACCTCAAGTTTACCTCGACTCAATGCTTCTTTAATGAAAAAGATTCGCACCTCAAGTTCTTCCAACTCGTTCAGTTCAGCCGGGTCGATATTCCGCCGGCATTTAAGGAGAGATGTCTCCTGCTTCTTCA
>CAZRDI010000150.1:0-2741 GCA_964598825.1 uncultured Dehalococcoidales bacterium | reverse complement strand
GAACCTGCGACCAATCGGTTATGAGCCGACCGCTCTGCCACTGAGCTACGAGCCCCCGGAGTGGGTAACGAAACTCGCTCCACAGAGGACATTTTGCTCCCCTCTTTTGAGTTTCATTTTATGTTGCTGGTGCCATGTTGGTCAACTGGCAGGAACGGAAGCTGGAGAGTTTAATCTACTCCCCGCCCGGACTAATCTTGCTTTTAAGCCTCTTGTTTGCTCTTCTGCCTTTGGAACGACGTCTGCCGGCCCACAAACCGCTGAAAAAGGGCCGGTCCAGCAGGTGCCGATCATCGGCTATATTCAAGAGGTCATTAGATGCTCCGCTTTCGAAGTAGGCTACCTCAACATGCTTTCCCATATTCTTTACAGCTTGAAGAGCATAGGCGAAATCAGAGTCCCCGCTAACAAGCAATGCCACATCGTAGAAATCGTTCCAGGCAAAATACAGCAGGTCTGTAGCCAGCATAATGTCTATGCCCTTCTCAACAGGCACGCCCTGCGCCATTTTCGTGCCTCCTAGTCGGACTTCCAGATATGGTGTCTTGCGCAGGATGTCAAGAAATTCCTGCTGGTCTCGGTAGGTATCGGGCCATTGGGTGGGTTCCTGTAGGACATTGTAGTAATATATTCGGAACAAACGCCTTGGACCGCAGAGCTTTGTGGTAAACTCAGTGAAGTTGAGGTCATGGCGTTTGAATTTACTCTGCAGAGCATGATACAGATTACTTCCGTCTATGAAGATGGCAATTCTATCTTCCATAGCCTGCCACTTTTAAGGCTTGCCCGTGCCATTCATCCAGGAGCCACAAATTCTCATCACCATTTCTCCCCGGTGTTACTTCCTGAGCCGTCTGCGTCTGGCACTCCTTTTCGCTTTCAGTCGGGCGGCTTCTCTCTTGGATAGGAAGTAACGGTGAGATTTCATCTCACGCAGGACTCCGTTCATCTGTATCATCCTTTGGAAGCGTCTCAATAAGGAGTCTTGGGTTTCACCTTCGCGTATACTAACTTCTAATGGCATAATACATCACCGCCCTATAATAACATACCCGGTCAAGTATTTCCAGTCCTGCATAATTGACCGTCACAGATGGGATGTGTTATCCTCTCACTTGTACCGGCTTTAAGTTTGTCCAACAACCCGGACAAGATGTAGCCGAGAGAGCAGCGTAATGCTGCCAGCTACGGTTTACATGGTTTAAGGTGAGTGGATTGAATACATTTGACAGGCAGTGGCAGCGCTGGTTCCCCGAAGATAGAGATAAGCAGCCTGCACGCTCTGATAGCCGCAGACGAATTGTTACATGGGTGCTTTCAATTCTGGCTGTGGTCATTGTCCTGTTCATTCTCTTGAATGTATTAAAAGGGTTCTATACTGAATGGCTCTGGTTCAAGAGCGTGGGTTATAGCAGTGTCTATACCACCATTCTGAGGACGAGGGTACTGGTCTTCTTCCTGGCAGCCATCATTTTTTGCTGTTTGTTTCTGGGTAATCTGGCACTGGCTACACGCCTGGCTCCCAGGTCTGAAGCGCATAACTGGCCATGGGTTATAGTGAACCAGCTAACACGGATGTCCAGATGGATTATTGCTCTGGCAGCGGCGTCACTCAGTCTTATATTCGGTCTGGTAGCACAGAGCAACTGGGAGGTTGTGCTACGCTACTTCAACGGGCAGCCCTTTGGCATCTCTGACCCGGTTTTCCATAAGGACATCAGCTTTTATGTTTTTTCCCTGCCCTTCCTTAATTGGCTACGGGGCTGGGTCCTGGGCGCGCTGATAGTGACCCTTCTGGGTATCATCGGGATATATCTTGGCAGCTACATGTTGCAGCGGCGCCGGTTAGACTTTGACCGGCCGGTGCTGATGCATGTCGGTGCGCTGGGTGCAGCTATTCTGGGTCTTTTTGCCTGGGGCTACTGGCTTGGCATCTGGGAGCTGGTTTTCTCCACGCAAGGGGTGGTTTTCGGTGCCAGCTATACGGATATGCATGCCAAATTGCCGGCACAGTGGGTACTGCTGGTGGTAGTGCTAATTTGTGTGGTGCTTCTTGGGGTTACCATATGGCGGCGCAACTTTCGCTGGGTACTTTACGGCATCGGTGGATGGGTGGCGGCGGCTATCATTATGGGAGCCATCTTTCCCGCCATAGTGCAGCGTTTTCAGGTGCAGCCCAATGAACTGGTTAAGGAAACACCCTACATAGAGTATAATATCCAGTGCACCAGGGATGCCTTCGCCCTGAGCCATATTGAGGAACAGCCCTTCCCTGCTGAGGAAACACCCACCCCGCAGGATGTCGTTCAGAATGAGGTGACCATTGATAACATCAGGCTCTGGGATCCCCGTCCGTTGAAGGACACCTATACCCAGATACAGTCCCTGCGTTCTTACTACGACTTTAATGATGTTGATATCGACCGCTATGAGGTTGATGGCGAGTACCGCCAGGTTATGCTGTCGGCTCGGGAGTTATATGGGGAGAGGCTATCTGATGAGGCTCAGACATGGGTCAACCGCCAGCTGCACTTCACTCACGGCTACGGCCTTGCCCTCAGTCCGGTTAATGAGGTCAGTGACGAGGGGCTGCCGGTATTGCGGGTGAAGGATATACCGCCGGTTGGTGATTTTGATATAGAGCAGCCGCAGATATACTTCGGCGAGAAGACGGATGATTACGTTATCGTCAAGACGAATACCGAGGAGTTTGATTATCCCAGCGGGGATGAAAATGTTTA
>CAZRDI010000149.1:0-2857 GCA_964598825.1 uncultured Dehalococcoidales bacterium | reverse complement strand
AGGAATCAACCGGATGAAAACTGCCGTCATAGACCCTCGCCCTTAAATCGACAACAGGGTAACGAGCCAGAACACCTTCCTGAGCCGCCTCATTAACTCCCTTTTCTACCGACGGAATATAGTTCTTAGGTATGCGGCCGCCCACTACCTTATCGACAAACTCGAGACCACTACCACGAGGTAAAGGCTCCAGCTCTAATAAGACATGCCCGTACTGACCATGCCCTCCCGTCTGCTTCTTATGCTTATACTCAGCCTTGGCTGACGCAGTAATAGTCTCTTTATACGGAACTCTGGGGGTTTCCAGCCTGACCCCTACGCCGAACTTACGCAACATCTTCTCCGCCGCCACCGCAAGGTGAGTCTCACCAATCCCCGATAGAATAGTCTCATTAGTATCAGCCTCTCTGCGCACTTGAAGAGTAGGGTCTTCCTCAGCTAATCGGGTCAGCGCCGCTCCCAGCTTATCTAAATCAGCCTTGGTCTTAGGATGCACCGCCCCGCTAAAAGCCGGCGCGGGGAATTCAATGGGCGCAAGTTTCATAGGCTTACTCTGATTGCACAACGTATCCCCAGTGCCGGTCAGGCTTAACTTGGCTACCGCCCCCATATCTCCGGCTCCAACTTTAGGCACCGGCTCCTGAATCTTGCCCCTCAGAGTGAATAGCTGACCTACGCGCTCTGCTGCGCCCTGCACCGTATTCCACACCTGAGAATTACTATCAATAGCACCGGTATAAACCCGGAAGTAGGTAAGCTTACCAACATACGGGTCAGCGCTGGTCTTAAACACCAGAGCCGCTAAAGGAGCATCCTGACTCGGCTTAATCGTCTCCCGTTTGTTAGAATCACTAATAATAACCACGTCCCGCTCTTCAGGTGAGGGCAGATAACTATAAATGGCATCCAGCAGCGATGTCACCCCTATGCTTTTTGTAGCCGAACCGGTTAAAACCGGCACAATCTTACCCATCATTGTCGCCTGACGCAAGCCATCACCAAGCTCCTTCATGCTGAGTTCTTCGCCACCCAGATACTTCTCTATTAAGCTGTCATCAATTTCAGCCGCCGCCTCCACCACCTTCTCACGAAAGGACTCGGCTCGGGCCTGTTCCGATGAGGGAATATCGCCCTCCTTTGCCGGAGAACCGACATAGCTCTTCATCGTCAGCAGGTCAACTATTCCCTGAAAATCGCTCTGGGAACCTATGGGTATCTGTAACGGCAAGCATTTAGGGCCAAACTCTGACTGAATCTGCTCCAGAGTTTTATAAAAATCAGCATTCTCACGGTCCATCTTATTAATAAAGATGAAACGAGGGAGCTTAGCTGCCTCGCTATACTCCCACACCTGCTCGGTGCCGACTTCAACACCAGAGGCGGCACATACTACAATTACCGCTCCTTCACTAACCCGCACTGCCCCCTTAACCTCCCCGACAAAGTCGGAGTAACCGGGTGTATCAATGAGGTTAATCTTGGTCTTCTTCCACTCACAGGGAAGCATAGCCAGACTAATGCTAATCTGGCGTTTAATCTCATCAGGATCGTAATCTGAAGTGGTAGTCCCATCATCAACCTTGCCCAGTCTTGTAACCGCCCCGGCGGCAAACAAAATTGCTTCCGCTAACGACGTCTTACCCGCCCCGGAATGAGATAACAAAACAAGATTACGAATATCTTCCAACCTATACTGCTCCATCTAATCACTTACTCCCTTTCCTTTAGCTCATGCCAGTTGATATTATACCCGCAGTCGGCAGACACAGCAAGTAACCGTAGCTGAATTTCCACTAACCGCTGTCATCTCTTAGCCCACCTAACCCGGCTCGTCCATATTGAAGTCCCTACTCATTGTATACGGTTTAGCAGTAACGGGGTGACATATGTTTCAATGACAGCCGCAGGCAGGAGCAAGACACAGGCTACCATAAGATACCTTAAATTCTGCTTCAAACTGGGCAGTAATAGTTTCCTCCTCTCTTTCTTAAACAGGGCCGGTACCACCGTCGCACCGAAGTTGAGAGCCGCCGCTTCACCCAGAATGAAAGCCGGGAGCTCAATGACGCCATGAGGAAGCAAACCGGCTAATACAAAACCAACGGATACCTCCTGAACCAGTGCTACCGATACCAGAGTCAGAAACCAGCCGTTAGCGGTCAAAGCCAGAACAGGTAGCAGGCAAAAAATGGGGCTGAGGTGAAAGCTCAGCAGCAGGATTGAGGCATTCCTGATAAAAATAAAGATAAGAGTACGAACACTAAATGGGGACAGGATACCGCCCAGCTCACTAAAAGCATCCAGCTCTTCAGAAAGGAGGTCTCTGGTACCGATTGGGGTAGTCAGACCGAGTATCACCCCGACGCCGAATAAGATAACAGCGGCGAGAATCCACCTTTTATAGCTCATTTAAATCAACTGCTGAAAAATCATCGGTGTTTCTGAGCCGTGTCCTATCTGGCGCCGTATTTATCATAATAAACGATTTCAGAGAGTTCTTTCCTGGCCGATGTATTGTCCTCATCCGGATAACCCAGAGGGGTCATCTCAACCACGCAAAAACCTTCCGGCACCCCCAGAACACCAGCCGCCTTTTTAGCATCAAAAGCGCCGACATGCACCGTGCCCAGCCCCAGCGCGTGGGCAGCCAGCGCCAGGTTCTGCATAGCCAGAGCCACATCAAACATATACCAGTCACCCTTATCGGTAGCCGGCTCATCACCGGAGAAGCCTGACTTACCCATCTCGGCGCAGGCGACAATTGCCACCGGCGCATCCCTCATAGCCTCAGCGCCACCGTTAGACCCGGATAACACACCGATTGCTGTATCGGCAAGTCTATTTTTTACATCACTAT
>CAZRDI010000148.1:0-2878 GCA_964598825.1 uncultured Dehalococcoidales bacterium | reverse complement strand
AAGAGGTAGTGTCAAACGTTTTATGAAAGAATTCCGGGAGAACATTATAGATAAAGAAAAAAAGGGATCATGTGGGCGGAGGAAATTATCCTGAATGAAAAGTGGTAGCTGCAAGTTTTAACTTGCGCAAAGAGGTTACGGTAGCCGCAACCTTTAGGTTGCGCAAGAGAAGGTTAGCACATAAAAACGCAGGCTAAAGCCTCCCCTACCAATTACCAAAAGAATAGATTATGTTTGACACTACTAAAAATAAGACAGGGAGGCGGAAATGTTAGGTAAGAAGATATTTTTGGCAGGTTTGGCAGTCTGTTTTGTAGTGCCAATTATTTGGGGGATGGCAACTGAAGCACAGGGAAAATTTATAGAAGAGCGGCTGGCTGAGGTTGAAGCAAGAATTGCTAAGTTAGAGGAGAAGTCAACGGTAACGATAGCCAACTTTGAAAGAGTTTTAGATATTCTTGAGAAAAGACTGAAGGAGTTAGAACACAAAGTAGCTATCTCTAAGCTAGAAACACCTACTCGGTTGCTGCTGCACTTTGATGAAAGGACAGGTTCTGTTGTGCATGATAGCACTCTCTACGGAAATCAGGGGGTAATTCATGGAGCAGAGTGGACTGACGGAGTAAGTGGCTCTGCTCTGTCGTTTAATGGAAAGGATAATTGGGTGAAAATTGATGGGAGCGCGTCTTTGGACACAAAAAATAGAATCACACTTGAGGCTTGGATTAATCCCAAAGAGGATAACATTTCTCATCCAATTTTAGAGTACAGCGACGGCGCTCATTTTGGGATTCACGTGTGGCAACATAAGCGTTGGTCAAATTTATTCGTTAATTTCGTCGACACTGGAAGAAGATCTCACGCCCTTGAGGCTTCTGGGGTTATAACCACTGGTTGGCAGCATATTGCTGTTGTCTATGATGGGACTTCTGGGAAGCTTTTTAGGAATGGAGAACTGGTGGCAGACCAAAACATGGGACAGTTTGCCTTACAGACATCCTATGATTTTTATATCGGCTGCAGACCCACTAGTGGGGGCTCTTATTTCAACGGTCTCATCGACGAAGTAGCGATTTACAGCCAGGCCCTTTCCCCTGAAGAGATAAAGGAACATTATGAGGCCAAGAAGGCCAAGTACATCGAATAGACAGGAAAAATTAGTAGATACCCACGGGCTTACGCCCGTGGTCCTCAGCGTATTTTGTGATAGAACGTCCTCACAGAAAAACTAATCCATACATCTTTTTTGCAGCACCCCACCTTCTCTCATACATTATTGGGTGCGGCATCAATACGCTTAGGGAATTACATCTATATAACCTCTCATGTGAATAGCTTGAAGGTTCTCTACGAAAAGGCCGGGCATAACGAGGAAATCTCGTATGCCCGGTCGTCTATTTTTATCCCGGAAGACGTACGATGCTAAGACCGATATACCAATACTCGGGATCATCCGGTACGCTCAGGTTGTAGCCATAACCTATCTCAAAGAAATCCTTGTAGATAGAGAGCCCTACTCCCAGTCCGATTTCTATGGACTGCTTCGGGTCAAAATCCGGAAAGGCGATATTGATGGCAGGGTGTAGCCAGTCTTCAAATAGCATTTTCCTCCTTCTCACTATTTTGAATATGACACTTGTTCCGGGAGAAGGTGCAAGAACTGTACCTTCCTCGGTGGATGGTCGATAGGCCAGCATAATGGGTGTGGTGAAATACACTTCCAGACCGAACTTCTTCACCTCAAGTACCTTGTTGATATGGTAGTTGTTTTTGGTATCCGATATGGTTATATATACCCTATCCCCATCTGCAAGGTTACGGGAGGCAAGATCTATATAGGTATCCGGTATAGTTCTTGCGACCGCTTCCTGCTCTGGATGAGCTAACTGGAGTGTTTTTTGATAGTAGCGGACTTCATACTCAGTTCTGCCTAATTTTGTAATAGTGGTATCTCCTGATCCGGGCACTGCGATTTCTTGAGACGTTTCAGTTTTTCTAATCACCGTTGAATAGTGATCGACAGAGATGGGGTACCTATCAGCTTTTTGAGGCTTTACATAAGCCTCAATATGAATAGCTATGCTTCCTCCCTCATTGGCGAGGTATTTGGCAACTTCAAAAAGTTTCTCTTCATCAAAGGTTATCCTTATAGCACTTTTCACCGCTATGACTGCATGAATATCTCTGTTGTCGAGTACAATCTTGTCTCCGGTGGTTGTTTCTTCGGTTATGCTCGTATAGTAGAGGAGATGAATGATGTCTTCTGTGGTGTCGGCGTAAAGAGGCATTGAGACAAAAAAGACAAGGACGCACAGCACAGAACTTATCATGAGGTAGTTGATCAGTTTTCTAATTTTTGTGGTGCTCATTTTATTCTCTCCTTTCTACTATTTTCAGTAGTACTCTCCTGGAATGTATCTTATGATAGCCAATTAGAAAGAAAAATGCAAGGTGTTGAACAACAAAAGAGAAATCAGGAGCTTTTAACCTCTTGACCTTTCGGAATTTTGGTATAAACTCTGACGCACTCTCCCTTACAATGTCTGTCCATTCAAAGAGGGACATGAAGGAGGTGATCCTTGATGACGGGAAGGGAGGAATACCAAGAATCAGAGCGAAGGCGGAGGGAGCATCGGAAACGAGTGCAACAACGGAAAGCCAAAAAAGAGGAGCGAGAGTGCTACGAGACAGGGGACGAATCACGGACCAAAAAACGTCCCGCGGCAAACCTCCTCGGGGTGGGAAAAACAGAAAATCTCAAAAGAAAATATTAGTGAAGTGGACCCCAAAATTCGGACAGTATGATAAGGTACCAAGAGAGTGAAAAAAGGAGGAGTCCGAACATGGGGAATTTACGGCGTCAACATCCACCAACCTT
>CAZRDI010000147.1:2404-2882 GCA_964598825.1 uncultured Dehalococcoidales bacterium | reverse complement strand
GGTTCGCGGGCCTGAGGATTCCGTCCGAGTTGGTGGGGCTGTTGTGGTCGGAGGTCAATTGGGAGCGAGAGCGGTTCATCGTTCACGCCCCGAAGACCGAGCGGCATGGAAAAGGCACACGGATCGTCCCGATCTTCCCTGAACTGGCCCCGTTCCTGCGTGAGGCGTGGGAGGCGGCTCCCGAGGGCGAAGATCGGATGTTCCCGCACGTTACCCCGGAAAGCAACCTGCGGACGTGGCTTGGCAAGGTGGCTGTCAGGGCCGGCGTGGAGCTTTGGGAGAAGCCGTGGGTCAACATGCGGGCCTCGGCGGTGACCGACGCCGCCGACAAGTTCCCAGGCCATGTCTGCGAAGCTTGGTTCGGGCACAGCGAGGCCATCGCAAACAAGCACTATCGCCAGGTGAAGGAGGAGCACTTCCAGAAGGCCGTCTCGGCCGAGGAGCATCCCCCGAAAAGAGTGGCGTCGGCGGCTGTCCC
>CAZRDI010000147.1:0-2394 GCA_964598825.1 uncultured Dehalococcoidales bacterium | reverse complement strand
TCGCTGGCACAGCCGCAGAAACCGCCCTTTTTCAAAAGGCCGTTTTGGCCGAAGGCACTCCCCTCAAAAGGGCGGTTTCTGCGGCTGTGCCAGCGATGCCCGGAGGCGGTCCAGTCGATCGCGCGAACCTGTGTCGGAATGGTGCTGAGGACACTCGTCCAGGAGGCGGAAAGGGTGGCGCAAAAAGCGGCGCACGAAAAGACGAAAAGGTGGCGCAAAAGCCGGCGCACCACCCAGCCTTACTAGATCGCACCGAGTCCCAAGAAACGCAAAAAGCCCTTGTTGCGAAGGGCTTAGAGCGATTAAGTAAGGCTAGGGATGGCTCTAACGGGTTATCCCAGTACCCCCTAGGGGAGTCGAACCCCTGTCTTCGGACTGAGAATCCGATGTCCTGGGCCACTAGACGAAGGGGGCTAAAGTATTGTTAAAAAAGGCTTTGTGTCGTTTTCTCGTTTCTTCTCATCTGGCCTATTGACACCCGTTCTGACACCTGATAGACTTGCTGGCATGGAAAAGACACCCGCCAGTTGTGGCCGGCGGGTGTCAGTTGACACCACCTAGCTTTCGACTCGGGAGGTGATGCCAGATGAGCAATCCTATCAAAAAGCCCCTGCGTATCAAGCCCCAGAAGCCCCGTGAGGACTTCCCTCTCTTTCCCCATGCCACCGGGAGATGGGCCAAAAAGGTTAGGGGTAAACTTCACTATTTTGGCCCTTGGGAAGATCCCGATGGAGCCCTAGCCCTCTGGCTCGACCAGAAAGATGATCTGCTGGCCAGCAGGATTCCGCGGCTAGCTGGTGATGAGGGGCCTACCATCCGGGACTTGTGTGAAGACTTCCTGCAAGCCAAGAAGCGGCTGGTCGAAAGCGGGGAACTGACCCGACGGTCGTTCCTCGATTACAAGCGGACCACCGATGGGATCGTCGACGGGTTAGGCCGAAACCGGCGGCTTGACGATCTTCGCCCTGTGGACTTCGACCGATTCCGCGCCAAGCTGGCCAAACGGCTGGGCCCGGTTTCGCTGGGGAACGAGGTCAATCGGGTTCGCGTGGTCTTTCGGTTCGCCTATGACTCCGATCTGATCGAGAAGCCCATCAAGTGTGGGCCGCATTTCAAGCGACCGCCCAAGCGGGTGACGCGGCTGGAGCGAAAGAAGAACGGTTTGCGTATGCTTCAAGCGGACGAGCTTCGCGCCGTCATCAACGAGGCCAGCCAGCCGCTCAAGGCAATGGTTTTGCTTGGGATCAACGCCGGCCTAGGCCAGAGCGATATTGCCCGCCTTCGGAAGTCTCACATTGACTTTAAGGCCGGTTGGCTTGACTACGCCCAGTGGAAGACGGGCATCGATCGACGTGTCAAGTTGTGGCCCGAGACCATCAAGGCCTTGAAAGACGCGATAGCCAATCGCCCAAAGTCGAAGAACAAACAGCACGACGATTTGGTTTTCCTTACGCATCATGGAAACCCTTGGGTTCGGTACTCGCCAGCCTACGAGGATGATGAGGGCAACACCAAGGGTAATGTGCCGCTAGACGCAATTGGCCGGACGTTCACGAAACTACTGAAGGACATGGAGCTACATCGCCCCGGTCTGGGGCTCTATTGCTTGCGCCATACGCTCGAAACCGTCGGGGGCGAAACGAGGGACCAAATAGCTTTGAATGCCGTGATGGCGCACGTAGACGCCACCATGGGGGCCGAATATCGGGAGGAAATCTCAGACGAGCGGCTGAAGGCCGTGACGGACCACGTTCGGAAATGGTTGTATCCTCGAAGGAAGAAGTGATAGAATAGGTTCATTGCCGGGACGGGCGCAGATCACGCCCAAGCGGCCCGGGTGAGGCTGGTCGGTTTCTCCAATCGCCGACAGCCCCTCCCGGGACGACCCGGCTTAGATTGGAGAATTCTTATGGTCGAAAACGACGCCCAGAAGCCCGGGGAGCACGAACCCAACCCCGAGTTTCTCAGACTGATGGGTAAGACCACGCCTCGGGAGTTGCAGGACCTTATCGTCGAAGAAGAAGTGGTCGATGCAGCGAGCGGTGGCACAAACACCAAGACCAGAATTGACAAGATGCGGGAAGCTACAAAGCTGAACATCATCGATCATGGCGAAGGTAAGGTGAGGATACAGCCCACCGAGCCAAAGCCCGTCTGGCTCGGTAAGGGTAGGGTCCGTGTTGGCGATAAGGTTCTTGCGCTGGAGTTCCAGGAAGGGACAGTCTTGCAGACCTTGGTTGAATTAGGCGCGGCAACGGGTAAAAACCTGGAGAGAACAAGCGGCGTCGATGATGCCGTTCGCGTGCTGAAGAAACTAAGGACGAAGTATCCGGAGCTAGAGCCCCACATCATCTTGCCACGTGCTCGTGGCAGGGGCGGTTACAGCACGACGAT
>CAZRDI010000146.1:0-2946 GCA_964598825.1 uncultured Dehalococcoidales bacterium | reverse complement strand
TATTCGCGAGGTGGGTTTTCGTTGCCCTCGTGGAGAGATTGATATCATTGCCCAGCAGAAGGACTATCTTGTCTTTGTCGAGGTCCGTACCAAGAGCAATCTGGACTTCGGCACTCCTGAGGAATCGATAACAGCCGCTAAAAAGAAAAAACTCGTCGCCTTAGCCCTGACCTATACCAGTACTCACCAGAACCTCCCCCCTCTATGGCGTATAGATGTAGTAGCCATAGAACTCGATGACAAAGGCAAGCCCAAGCGCATTGAGCTCATCGAAAACGCCGTCGAACAGGTCTCCCCGTTTAATTGCTAGCTACTCTATATCAGACCGAAGCTCATATTTAGACGGACTTTTGGGAAGGGATTTGGCTCTCGTCACAAGCATAACAAAACGTCAGAAAGTTCAAGGGATATCGAAATTTCTCGTGCACATAGTTCTGTCTTAGTTCCATTCCCCATCCCAGGTAATAAAAATATCATCGATTAGTCCCATATCACCCCAAGTGCTACTCCACCCAACTTCAGGGAATAGACTTATAGGAATATAATATTCCCCAACTTGAACATCGACTATTTTGTCGCAGTTAGACGGACCATAACCAGTTATACCAGTATCATCGATGTAAACTAGCCCTTTGTCACTGGTATCAAAGGCAACCAACGCATGACTTGTGTCAGAAGGTATACCATATTCATAAGAATCACTGTAACCAGATAGATACACTGATACATAGGCGCATCTAATTCCTGTCATTTCAGCATTATTATGAAGTCTCTCAGCAAAGTCACCGCATACATGAGGATTACTGGGTTGTGCAGTTCCGTCGATTATGTTTTGAATGTTTTCTAGGTCTACGTGACTTTCTGGTGTACCATAGTAGCTTGTTGTTGGGCCGATTTCATAATTGTATGGGAACTCATCAGTCTTATCTCTTTGTAAGAAGCTAACTAGTTCAGAGTAGCTTGGATTAGTAGCCTTTTCGTTGTTGATGAGTACAATGAAATGTCCTGTGTCATCATAGCAACCATGCCCCGAGAGGTATCCCTCTGGCGAATTTACAAGCCCCAAATAGTAGTTTTCATATTCACCATTATGGGAATTGATTTCATCGGAGGGGGAGGGAGTCGTATCAGAGGGAGTCGTGTTAGGTTGATTAGCGTTTCTGAAATAAGTAGATATAGAGTTGAACAGACTATCTTTATAGGTGGATAAGGGTTGCACACCAGCAAAGGAAAGTATGAAGAATAAGCATATTAAGGAAAATACTGTGAGTTTCATACTTGGTCGTTGCCAGCTATTCTTTGAGACAACCCTACACAACCAGATGAAGACAGCGAGCTCAGCCAGAAATAATAAACTCCCGATTAGTGGACTCTGCATAAGCTGTTGCGTAAACAGAGACACGCCAGACCAAACAAGAAGACCTAGCAACGATAGTGCGGAGAGATTCAAGATTAGTCTATAAATCCACCGGGCAATCTTGTATTTCCTAGTGTAATAACCTAACAACTTTTCAATAGAAAAAATAACGGAGACTCCCACGAATAACCAGAGAGGGATAAAGCTAAAAGGACCAATAGCGGTAATGAGTATCACAATCGCAAGTATATTGGCGAGGGTAATGCCAATTATCTTTGGTGCCCTGCGTGATTTTTTCTGCGGCTCATAAGGTTCATAATGGCCAGTCTTAGCTTCCCAATGGTATTTTTTCTTGCCCTGCTTTGCTTTATCCTCCCTTCGGGCAGACACTTCGCGAAGTTCGTGATATGTATATATTTTCCCACAATTCGTACACTTCCAGAATCGGAATTCGGGATAAAAGCCCAGACGATGTCCGCACTTGGGACATTGGGTGCCAGTGGCACCTTGTGGAGCGTATTCCTCAACCCGCTTGTATTGCTTGTATCTTGTCACCTCTCTCTTGAAGGTGAATTTCCTCCCCGAGCAGTAATTGTTTGAACATCTCCAGTGGTTTGTGTCCAAATCGAAGTAAAGAGTGGGTAATCTGCAACTGGGACACCGGTCATAAATATCATGGCCACAGTTCCAGCACGTAAGTTTATCAGGATTAGGATTCAGCATACCGCACTGTACACATTTCTTAATGACGCCGTTATTTTCTGTCTGTCTGACCAGGTCGACTATTCGCCACCACCATTTTTCATCATCTAGGAACTTGTCTCTTTCTTCCTCGGACAACTTATTAAAGAAGAAACAGCTAGAGTGTAGTTGTAAGCGATAAGGGCAGAGAAAGGGTTGAGTGAAAAACCTTCCGCACCAAGAACATTGCATGGATTGAAACGCCGCGAGTCTCACACGATATTGCGCAGGGATGGCTGCCCTCTCAATTGTCTCGCTGAGAGGGACGCCAAGATTATCAAATTGGCGACCACAGTGCCTACATCTCCAGTTATTGCCACTTATCTCTGTTACGTGGTGAGTCCAACAGGTCGGGCACTCAGCTGGGCTACTGTCATAAGCTGCTCGCTCTGCTGGGTCAGAAAGAATCTGGTAGGCTTCGTTTATCTTCTTAAACTTAGCCTCAGCTTCGCTGTTACCCGGGTTCCGGTCTGGATGATACCTCTGGGCAAGGCGTCTAAACGCCCTGCTTATTTCTTCCTGGGTAGCGTTCTTGCTTATCTCAAGGATTTCATAGTATTTGTATCGCCTTGTAAAGCTCTTTCCCAAATCTGCCATTTCCGCTCACTATTTAGTCTCGTGCTCTCCAAACCTGCTGGCTGGGCTACTCATTAAGAATTCCTGTCATCGTAATCGTAATGGTAGCACTTGCCGAAGCATTGCTTGCCTTGCTTATACTACTAGCTGCCTCATTGTTGGCAGCAACCGTATCCTCGTCAGAAATGTCAGTATGGCCTAGCCCTGACAATTCTGACGCACTATTGAGACGGTTGCCTATCCCTCAGCATCATTTTCAGCCTATCTTGCTT
>CAZRDI010000145.1:0-2982 GCA_964598825.1 uncultured Dehalococcoidales bacterium | reverse complement strand
TTATCGCTAAATTGCGAGCCCCTGACGGTTGCCCATGGGATAAGCAGCAGACGCATGCCTCGCTACGGGAAAGCCTGCTGGAGGAGTGCTACGAGGTGCTGGAGGCTCTGGACGAGGAAGATTCAGCCAAGCTCTGCGAGGAGCTGGGCGACCTGCTGATGCAGATTGTTTTCCATGCCCAGATTGCCGGTGAGGCTGGGGAATTTAAGTTGGGGGACGTAATGAATGGTATCAATACCAAGCTGATTCACCGCCACCCCCACATATTCGGCTCGGAGAAGGTAGAGAATGCCGAGGAGGTGGCGCATAACTGGGAGGTTCTCAAGAAGGAAGAGAGGGAAGCCGGTACCTCTATTCTGGATAGCGTGCCCAGGCAGATGCCGGCGTTAGGTTACAGTCGGGAGATTCAACGCCGGGTAGCACAGGTCGGTTTTGACTGGGAGGATGTTGACGGCGTTATAGATAAGCTGGTTGAGGAGGTGGGGGAGTTTAAGCGTGCGGAGAACCAGGAGCAGAGAGCGCAGGAGTTTGGCGACGTGCTTTTTACTCTGGTTAATATTGCCCGCCGGATGGGGGTTGACTCGGAGGCGGCATTGAGGGAGGCAAACAAGCGCTTTTACCGCCGTTTTACCTGTATGGAGGAGCTCTGTCGTCAGCGGGGGGTAAACTTTGACGGACTGTCCTTTGAAGAGCAAAATGCTTTATGGGAAGAGGCAAAGAAGGGGGTGGGGTAGTTATCATGAAGATAATAAATAGACCGGTTAGTAAAGAAACACTAATCGAATATTCCAAAATACCTGTCAGATTTGAGGTCAGGTCGGTACTGGACGTCGAGATACTGGAGGAAGGTCTTGGGGGCACGGTTTTTCGGGAACGGAGATTAGCCAGTCCTTATGTGAAACATTATGGCGAGCCGGATGAACCTACTACTTGGTTGAAAAATTTCGACACGGCTGACTGGGTGCTATTATTTTATCAAGATGACGAAAAACCTGTCGGTGGTCTTGCCGTGGCTTGTCAGGATCCTGAAATCATTGATAACAGGATATTGATGGGGATAGATGACTTGGCTGTAGTGTGGGACATACGTGTGCACCCTGACTTTAGGCAACAGGGAATCGGCACGAAACTGTTTCAAGAGGCTATCGAGTGGGCGAGAAATAAAGGCTACAAACAGCTATCTGTTGAAACGCAGAACACAAACGTACCAGCGTGTAAGTTTTATATAAAGCAGGGGTGCAGATTAGGAGGTATAAACCGTTACGCGTACTACCATAATCCGTCTTTGTCTCATGAAACACAGCTTGAATGGTATATAGATTTGCAGAAAGTTTAAAAATGGTCGGGGCGAGAGGATTTGAACCTCCGACCTCAGCGTCCCGAACGCTGCGCGCTAACCGGACTGCGCTACGCCCCGATGTTTGATATTATAGGTTGATTTAACCCTTGTTGTAAACTGTAAGGAAAGTTGATGAAATACTGCGTTCTGATAATTGACGGCGCCGCCGGCTGGGCAATACCCGAGCGGGGCGGTAAGACCTGCCTTGAGCTGGCGCAAACTCCAAATCTGGATGCTATGGCGCGGGAGGGGACTCTGGGGCTTGTCCGCACCGTGCCGCCGGGAATGGAGCCCAGCAGTGCCTGTGCCTGTATGTCAATCCTTGGTTACGACCCCACGGTTTACTATAAGGGTCGGGCTGCCATTGAAGCCCGGAGTATGGGTATTCCCGTTGAGGATGGAGAGGTCGTTTTTCGCTGCAATCTGGTGGCTGTCCGTGATGGCAGGATGTGGGACTACAGCGCGGGTCATATCAGCACCGGCGAGGCGCAGCAGCTTATCAATGCTTTGAATGAAAACCTGGGTAACGATGAAGTTCGCTTTTACCCCGGCGTAAACTACCGGCACATTTGCAAGCTCAAAGGACGGGAGGACACTCTTCTGGCCACCTGCACTCCCCCCCACGATATCCCGGACAGGCGTATTGATGAGTTTCTCCCCCGTGGTCAGGGAAGCGAGTTATTACGGGACCTGATGGAACGCTCAAAAGCTGTGCTCTGGGACCACCCGGTGAATGTGGAGCGGAGGTCTCGCGGTGACGTTCCGGCGACAATGATTTGGCTCTTCTGGGGCAGTAGTAAATTGCCGGATATGCCTGCCTTTAAGCAGGTTTATGGTCTTGATGCCGCACTCACATCAGGAGTTGACCTTCTCCGGGGCTTAGCCCGGATGGCGGGGATGGATGTACTGGACATAGCGGGGGTAACTGATAGCCTGGACAATGATTATGCCGCCCAGGTGGGTGGGGCTCTGGAGGCACTTGAGGGGCGTGATTTGGTGGTTATCCATATTGAAGCGCCGGATGAGGCGGCTCATGCCGGCTCCGCTGATGATAAGGTGGAGGCTATCCAGAGAGTAGATAGAGAAGTCGTCAGTCGGCTTCGTGCCTGGCGGGCAGATGCCCTTCGGGTGCTGATTCTACCCGACCACCCCACCCCGATTAAGATTCAGACTCATAGTGATGACCCCGTTCCGTTTATGCTCTGGGGGCATGGATTTGCCGCTAACGGGGCGCAGAGATTTACCGAAATTGAGTCAAAAAATACTGGCTTTTTTATTGAGGAGGGGTGTAATATTATGGGAAGGTTGATAGCAAAGGTTGAGAGATAAATGGCCCTGATTGTACAGAAATATGGCGGTTCGTCGGTGGCGGATGCGGAGAAAATAAAAAACGTCGCCCGGCGTATCGCTGCCACCAGGGACAAGGATAATCAGGTGGTGGTGGTAGTCTCGGCGATGGGGGATAACACCGATGAGCTGGTCAAGCTGGCTTATCAGGTCAGTGAGCAGCCGGATAACCGGGAGCTTGACGTTTTGCTTTCCACCGGTGAGGTTGTCTCCAGCACCCTGCTGGCGATGGCGCTTCATAGTATGGGTTATCAGGCAATCAGTCTCAGTGGCGCCCAGGCGGGGATAAGGACGAC
>CAZRDI010000144.1:0-3022 GCA_964598825.1 uncultured Dehalococcoidales bacterium | reverse complement strand
CCGGCATCCGCGCCGCCTCGGTTTCCTGACGTGGCGAGTAGGGAAAGACATGAATCCGGGCAAACTCCATCTGCCGGCAGAAATTATAGCTTTGCTCAAACTCTTCGTCAGTCTCCCCGGGAAAGCCGACGATAATATCGGTAGTGACAGCCGCCTCGGGCACCTGGGCCCGAATTAAATCCACCGACCTCTGATAATCACCGACTGAATAGCGCCGCTTCATCCGGTTGAGCACCCGGTCGCTACCGCTCTGGAGGGACAGGTGAAAATGTCGGCATAGCCTCCGGTCATGCCACAGTCCGATAAGGTCGTCAGAGATTTCCTGGGGTTGGAGGGAGGACAGCCTTAACCTGACCACCCCGGTCTCAGCCAGGATACGCTCCAGCAAGTCCTTCAGATTAATACCATTATGGTCATAAGAGCCAACCTTAACGCCGGTTAACACCACCTCTTTATAGCCATCCCTTACCCTGTCCCTGACCTCACCTGCAACCTGCTCAGCAGGTATGCTTTTCTCCCTGCCCCGCACCAGAGGGACGATGCAGTAAGCACAAAAGCTATTGCAACCATCCTGAATCTTGACAAAAGCACGGGTCCTGAAAGCCGTATTACCACTGCCCACTGCAACCATCTGTCCACGGCCCGGACTGCCCAGACAACCGGACTTCTCTAATAGCTTCAGTAAACGCGGTTTTTGCTCATTGCCCAGGACAAGACCGACCCCGTCAATCTTAGCCAGCTCCCGAGGTGCTCGCTCAGCATAGCAACCGGCCGCAATAAGCAAAGCATCAGGATTCCGCCGATGAGCTAATCTGAGCCAGTGGCGAGATTTGCCATCGGCAATATGGGTAACCGTGCAGGTATTCAGTATATAGACATCAGCTACATCAGCCGGAGGCACCAGCCTGTACCCTGCCCCGGTCAATTGTCTGGCCAAAAGTTCCATCTCCGCTTGATTCAGCTTACAGCCCAGGCTATCTAAAGCAACCCTCACACTCCCGGCTTCCTCGCTCATCTCACCCATTCCCTTAATAAACGACCTTTTATTTCTATGTTGACCGGCCATTCACTCATGCATTATAATTAGCCTATTCTCAACCAGTCAAACGGAAAGCCGTCCCTAGCATTCAAGCTAAAATTGTGGTTAGATATATAGTTAACTTTCAAAAATCAGGGGACCATAGGAGGCAGTTCTGACAAACAAAGCTGGCAATAGAGTAGCGGTTACCGGCATAGGTGTTATGTGTCCGCTTGGTATGGATGTTCCCACCACATGGGAAGGTCTTACTACCGGCAAGTCCGGTATTGACTACATCACACTGTTTGACGCCGAGGAGCTTGACACCAAGTTCGCCGGCGAGGTAAAGGGATTTGTACCCACCGACTACATAAATCGCAAGGACGCCCACCACATGGACCGTTTTGCCCAGCTGGCCGTAGCCGCCAGCCGGCAAGCGATGGAACAGAGCGGGCTAAAAATCAATTCCAATAATCAAGACAGCATCGGCATTGTAATCGGCAGTGGTATTGGCGGTCTGAGTACCCTCTTTCACCAGACAAAGACACTGCTGGAAAGGGGGCCAGGTAGAGTAAGCCCCTTCCTGGTACCAATGATGATATCTGACATGGCGGCAGCACAGGTGTCAATTGCCCTGGGAGCCAAAGGGCCAAATCTCTGCATTACGTCAGCCTGTTCCAGCGGCTCGGATGCCATAGGCGCCGCTTATGAACTCGTCAGGCAAGGCGATGCCGAGGTAATGATTACCGGCGGCAGTGAGGCAATCATTAACCCGATAGGTATCAGCGCTTTCAACGCCCTCCACGCCCTCTCCACCCGAAACGATGCCCCTCAACAGGCATCCCGCCCGTTTGATATTGGACGTGACGGCTTCGTCATCGGTGAAGGGTCTGGTATTCTTATTCTGGAAAACTTCAACCACGCCCAAAAACGGGGAGCTAACATCCTGGCTGAAATTCTAGCCTACGGAGCCAGTGCCGACGCCTTCCACGTTACCCAACCCATCGAAAACGGGGAAGGCGCTACCAGAGCCATACGGATAGCCCTTAAAAAGGCGGGAATTGACCCCACCGAAATTAACTATATTAATGCTCACGGCACTTCTACACAACTAAACGACAAGATGGAGACTGCGGCAATAAAGACCGTATTTGGCGACCATGCCTATCGCATTCCGATAAGCTCTACCAAGTCAATGATGGGACACCTTATAGGGGGCTCCGGCGCTGTTGAGGCGGCGATATGTATCCTGGTTATTCAAAATGACGTCATACCGCCGACTATAAACCTGACCAACCCTGACCCTGAGTGCGACCTGGACTATGTGCCTAATATAGCCCGCCAGGCGAAGGTGACTACAGCCCTGTCCACTTCCTTCGGCTTCGGGGGGCATAACTCAATTCTGGTCTTCCGAAAATACTCCGAGGCATAAGCTTGAACCACAGCCGCTGGAATCTTCTACCGTCTGCCCCGGACGAGTATCTGTCTGCCGTTCCAGATTTTCCACCACTAGTAGCTCAACTCCTGTATAATCGCGGTCTAACCGAGCCATCGCAGCTCGGACTATTCATCGCCGGTAATGAAAGCCTGTCAGGTAACCCTTTCCTGCTGCCTGATATGCATCAGGGCGTAGCCAGAATCTACCAGGCGCTGCTTTCAGGGGAAAACATCGCTATCTATGGCGACTTTGATGCTGACGGCATCACCGCCACCGCCTTACTGGTCCAGGGACTATCAATCCTTGGGGGCAAGGCCATTCCATACATACCTCACCGCATGACAGAAGGCTATGGACTCAAAACAGCTGCCCTAGAAAAACTCTACCGGCAGGGCATCAGCCTGGTTATTAGCGTCGATTGCGGGATTACCGCCCTCTCTGAGGTCAAGAAGGCAAAAAGGATGGGTCTTGACATAGTCATTACCGACCACCACACTCCCCTCCCCCCAAAACCCCCCCCCCCATGCCGCAATTATACCCCCGGGGCCAAATAAAACGAACCATTG
>CAZRDI010000143.1:0-3051 GCA_964598825.1 uncultured Dehalococcoidales bacterium | reverse complement strand
GTAATAATATCATAGGGGGGGCAGATAACAGATGACAGGTCATCAACTACCGGTTGATTATAATGCACCCCCCGGAAGGGACGAATTTCAGCCACGCTTCTCTCTCTCTTCTAAGCGAATTATGGGGAGATTTGTTAACCTTCTAAGTTTACCGTATGACACAAAAAGGGGCAAGCTTTTACCAGATAATCAGAATATCTCTTATAGTGTCATCATAAGAAGGCGCCGGATAATGATAACCGGGTGCAGGGATTATGCACTGGTAATATCTTTCACCTATCGCCAGCTCAGCCTCCTCATCGCTCTGCGGTTCAAAGTAGACAAGCCCTCTATCCATAGTATCAAAGGCGATTATGGCATGACCTAAATCCGGGTAGCGTATTTCAACAAAAGCACACCGAAGCCCCTCAGTCTCAGCGTTATTACATACGTCTCTGGCAAAGTGGCTGCATACATAAACCCCGTAGGTATCTTCAACATATTCGTTTTCGTTTGTCCTGTCCTGGCTAATAAAGGCAACTGCCTCCTGATAGGTAGGGTCTTTTAAGGTATAACCATGCCCCAAGCCGACTTCCATACCTACACTATAGCCCTCATCATAGCCGTCCTCCTCACCCACAATATAGCCTGTATCATAGCCATCCTCCTCACCCGAAGTATAGCCCTCATCATAACCATCGGTTTCACCCAAAGTATAGCCCTCATCATAGCCATCGGCTTCACCCAAGCTATAACCCTCATCATAGCCGTCCTCCTCACCCGCACTATAGCCAACTTCATGACCTGCGGAATACCCCTCATCATATCCTGCTGTCTCTCCCCAGGAATAAGCGGCATCATAAAGGAAATAGCCCCCCACTCCCACCACCACAATTATGCCCGCCGCTATAAGTATTCGCTTCATAATTTACCCCCCCGTCCTGCTTCTCGGTTGCTTCATATACTCCGTATTATACCCGTTTATCTTCCACGCAGCTACAAACTCTGATATACTTTACTTAAAATAGCTTTACGGTGCTACATGACGGATTTAGACAGGGTAAAGAACAGAATAGAGCAGCTAAAGACCAGTATTGACCATCATAACTATCGCTACCACGTACTGGACAGCCCCGAGATTAGCGATGCCGGGTATGATGAGCTAATGCGGGAGCTTAAAAAGCTGGAGGAGCAGTACCCCCGGTTCCTGACCCCGGACTCACCCACCCAGCGAGTCGGTGCTGCCCCGCTGGAAACCTTCGGAGTGGTAGAACACCCCCGACCGTTGTTATCACTGGGGAATGTCTTTTCCGAAGAGGAGCTGTTAGCCTGGTACACCCGGACTTCAAAGCTGGCAGAGGAAAAGCAATTTAACTTTGTCTGTGAGCATAAGATTGACGGGCTGGCGGTGTCTCTGACCTATATTAACCGTCAACTAACCACCGGAGCTACCCGTGGTGATGGCTTCCGCGGTGAAAATATTACCCAGAACCTGAAAACCATCAGGAGTATCCCCCTCTCCGTACCTGAAGAAGCACCCCCGCGATTTGAGGTGAGGGGCGAGGTCTTCTTGCCTAAAAAAGGCTTTGATAAATTAAATAAGGAGCGGGTTGAAGAGGGACTGTCCCCGTTCGCCAACCCCAGAAACGCCGCTGCCGGCTCGGTGCGCCAGCTTGACTCGCGCATTACGGCTAAACGTCCGTTAGATATCTATATCTATATGCTGGGTGAGGCCGAAGGCAAAGCGACCCCCACAACACACTGGGAAACTATGAAGTACCTTAAATCGCTGGGCTTTAAGGTAAACCCCAACAACGCCTTTCTCACCGGTATTGACCGGGTTGAGGAGTATTACCGCACGTGGGTGGAGAAGAGGGAGAGCCTGCCATATGAAGCCGACGGTATCGTGGTGAAGATAGATTCACTCGACCTCCAGGAACGGCTGGGTGACATCGGACGCGAACCCAGGTGGGCTACTGCCTATAAGTTCCCCGCCGTCCAGGTCACCACCCGCCTGAAAGAAATCAGAATCAGTGTCGGCAGGACCGGTACCCTCAACCCCTATGCCGTCCTTGAGCCGGTATCGGTAGGAGGAGTAACTATCAGGCAGGCGGCCCTGCACAATGAGGATGACATCAGGCGCAAGGACATCCGCGAAGGCGACTGGGTCTATATCCAGCGAGCCGGCGAGGTGATACCCGAAGTCATTGGCCCGATTAAAAGCAAACGCACCGGCAAAGAGAGGGAATTCAGTCTGCTGAAAAAGATATACGACAAAGAAAAACGACGCCCGGCGTGCCCGGTATGCAAGGCGGAGGTGATTAAACCCGAAGGCGAGGTTATGTACTACTGCTCCAATGCCGCCTGTTCCGCCCAGGCCCAACAGCGGATTGAGCACTTTGTTTCACGAGGCGCTATGGACATCAGGGGAATAGGCGAATCAATGAGCGCTACATTATACGATAAAGGGCTGGTAAAAAATGCTGCCGACCTGTATGACCTCAGGAACAAAAGAGGGCAACTGGTAGAACTGGAGGGTAGGGGAGAAAAAAGCGCGGACAACCTGCTTGAAGCGATTAATAAAAGCAAGGTGCGACCGCTGGCCAGGCTCATCTTTGCCCTGGGCATACACCATGTCGGCGAGGAGATGGCAAGAGTCCTGGCTGAGCGCTTTAACAGTATTGACAAGCTGGATAATGCTTCCAGAGATGAACTAACGTCCATTCCCACCATCGGACCCAAGATTGCCGATAGCATCATTAGTTTCTTTCGTCAGGAGGAAAACCGTCGTATTATCGATAGGCTCAAGAAAGCGGGAGTCCGGCTGGCTGAAGAGGCGACTGAGACAAAAGAGCTACCGCTATCCGGCCAGGAGTTTGTTATCACCGGCAGGCTGGAAGCCTTCAGCCGGCAGGAAGCCGAGACAAGGGTAAGAGAGCTCGGCGGCACCGCCAAGGACAATGTTACCCGTAACACCACCCACCTGGTGACAGGCACTGACCCCGGGTCCAAGCTGGACCGTGCGCAGGCTATGGGCACTAAAATAATCAACGAAGCGGAATTTCTCCGTCT
>CAZRDI010000142.1:0-3051 GCA_964598825.1 uncultured Dehalococcoidales bacterium | reverse complement strand
TACCTGATATCAGTCTGGAAAGGGCTGAGGGCGTGGCTAAGGAGATAAAGGCTAAGGGCGGAGAAGCAGTGGCTATGGAGGTCGACATCTCTGATGAAAATGCCACCAAGAAGATAGCAGAGAAGGTTATGCAGCAGTATGGCCGGGTGGATATCCTCATCAACAATGCTGCCATATGGTATGGACTTAATATGACACCGTGGGATGCCTGGACGGTTGAAGACTGGGACCGTATCTTTGCGGTGAATGTAAAGGGAACCTGGCTGTGCTGCAAGGCAATAGCGCCGCTGATGGTAAAGCAGTCCAGCGGCAAGATTATCAATATTGCCTCTAACGTCGCCAGGGTACCTGCGGCTCAATTATTTTTACCTTATTCCTGCGGCAAAGGGGCGGTTTACACACTGACTCAGGCTCTGGCCAGAGCTCTGGGTTCTTCGGGTATTAATGTTAACGCCATTGCCCCGGGATACACAGCTAGCGAAGCCAGTTTAGGCCAGACGGGTAGTGAACAGATATTTGGGATTGCGACATCAGAGCAGTCCATTCAAGAACGTTTGCAGCCGGCCGACTTGGTGGGGACAGCCGTGTTTTTAGCCTCGGAAGACTCGAATTTCATCTCGGGGCAGGTCATTTTTGTCGATGGCGGAACTGTTATATTATAGGGAATGAGCCGACTGCTCATGGCAGGCTCTTCTCTATCATGCCCTTTTTGCTGTTGTTCTTTTCTAGGGCCAGAGTTCTTTAGCTACGTCTTCTAAGCCCAGTTCCAGCAGCTTCTTTTGGCTCGGTCTGGCTGTCTTGAGGTCCCAGTCCATTGCCTTAAGGTACTCTTTGTTCATAGTGTCCTCGTCAACTGTCACTCCGGCCACGGGACCCTCTTTCTTCGGTGGTTTGCCCAGCACCCTGTCGGGTATCTTGAACTGCATAGGGTTCAGCCCTTCGCGGATATTGAAAGCCTGTCGGAGGTTAGAGATTCTCTCCCCCGTCTTAAGCAGCTCGTCGTTGGTTACATTCCAGCCGGTAACCGCGTTCATAAACTCGGCGATAGGGCTAATGTCGGGGAAAGCCCAGTACACGAACAGGCACATCCCGGCACAGACCAGGGCATGATGAAAGTTGCTGCCTATCTTGCGTGCTTCGCCCCTGCCGGCGAAAGAAGCGTGGTCGAATTTGGGCAGTAGTCCTGAAGGATGCGCAGGCCCCTCCGACAATTCTGAGCCCACAAAGTGACGACCCGGAGTGGGGTCCAGCCTGTAGCTGGTTGCGTAGTGGAACGCTGCTTTCGGGTCATGTGCCGGAAGCTCCTGTCCTTGAATATGAATGGCGTATTGGTCGGAGCCCTTGCCTATCTTTTCCGCCGCTGCCTTTACTCCATCGGCTAACATGGCACCGAAGCCTTCTCTCCTGGCTAATTTTTCCGTCATAGCAACGATAGATTTATGGTTGCCCCAGGTCATTTCAATACCATCGGTGTCTGCTTTGGTAATGAGTCCGTTCTCAAAGCACTCAATGGCGAAAGCGATGGTTGCCCCGGCGGAGATGGTGTCCAGCCCGTGGCTATCGCAAATATCGTTTGCCTTGATTATTGATTCAAGGTTGTTATTAAGACAATTGGTGCCGAACATACATATCGTTTCATATTCGGGTTTACGGGAGCCTGCCTTATATTTATACTCACCGGTTCCCGCTTTCATGTATCCCCCACATCCAACGGGGCACATGTAGCAGGCAAATCTCTTTGCCCTGCGCTCAATTAGAGCTTCGGCTCCGATAGGTTCGGCGTCGGGAAAGTCAATAGCTCCCACTCCCCCCCAGTTTTTAACCGGTGAATCACCGCTCTGGACACCCGGGATGGTGAGGAACGGTGTGCCCAGCGGTTTTAACCAGACGAGGTGTCCTCCCAGTTTAGCCAGGTATTTTTTTCTCAGTGCCCCGACCTTTTTTTCATCGGCCAGGGGAACCTCCATGTTGCCCCTCACCGCTACCGCTTTAAGCTTCTTTGAGCCCATCACAGCGCCCAGGCCGGAACGGGCAGCAGTCCTCTTCTTGCTCATAACCGAGGAGATGAGAGAGAGGTTCTCTCCCGATGGGCCGATGCAGGCTACCTCCACGTCCCTGCCCAGCTCCGATTTGAGCATGTCTTCGGTCTCGTAGGTATTCTTTCCCCGAAGGTGGGCAGCGTCCCTGAGCTCGGCTTTGCCATTATTAATGAAGAGATAAACCAGCTTTTCCGATATGCCGGTAAAGAATACGGCATCATAGCCGGCGAACTTCAGATAAGCACCGAAATAGCCACCGGAGTTGGCATCACCCCATCCCCCGGTCAATGGCGATTTCCCCACCACGGTAAACCTTGTCCCGGAAAGCGCGGGGGTGCCGGTAAACGGGCCGCTGAGAATGCCTAGGGTGCTATCCGGGCCCAGGGGGTCAACCCTGGCCTTTTGGCGGCTGAAGAGGATTCTGGCACCGATGCCGTAGCCTCCAATGAACTGGCGGCAGAGCTTTTCGTCAAGCACCTCGTCCCTTAGCTCGTTTCTGGATAAGTCCACCATCAACATCTTTCCCATATAGCCTCTTGCCATATTTCTCCTCCTTACTTTGTTAGCCAGTATTAATTATAACGGTTATATTACGCTTCTGCCGGTTGATGTTCAAGCCTTTTTACTTTGGCTATTTGATAACCACTCTCTTCTTTCCGGTCTGCTCCACCACACCGCCGATAACCCTGGCCTCTGGCAATGCTCTGGTAAGCTGGTCTGTCTTGTCCGGTGAGCAGATGAGTACCATGCCGATGCCCATATTGAACACGCGGTACATCTCGTCACGGTCAACGTTACCCCTTTGCTGGATGAGGTTGAAGATGGGTGGCATAGCCCACGCCTGGCTGTTAAAGCTGGCTGCAACCCCCTGCGGTAGAACTCGGGGCACGTTGCCAATCAAACCGCCGCCGGTAACATGCGCCATGCCTTTGATAAGGGGCAGCAGGGGCTTTAACCGGTTATAGTAGCACCGGTGGGGCTCCAGCAGTTCTTCACCCAGGGTTCTGCCCAG
>CAZRDI010000141.1:0-3067 GCA_964598825.1 uncultured Dehalococcoidales bacterium | reverse complement strand
GCTACTATAGTAAACGATGCTAGTGGCGATGAATTCTTGGCTATGCGATTATTGAGAGATAAGGTTCCCGGGCAGAGTGATCGATATATAAATTACCCGATGTCACGACTACGGGAGGCCCTGGAGCGCTACTCATCGTTACGGCTGATAAGGCAAAAGGAAACGGGCTCCGATGGTGGACCGAAGCCCGCTCATTTATCTGGTGGAGACGGGGGAGAGTTGAACTCCCCGTCCAGAAGAAGCTGTCCAGAATATGCTACAAGCTTAGTCAGCTTTTTTATCTTACCTGGCTAGCCTTTGCTGACCTAGTTTAGCCGGGCCAGTCGATTGCTCTTTCACCACTCTTATCGACGTCTGAGCGGCGGCACCCCAACTTTTCGGCGCTCAATCCTAACCCGTTGAGGTGAGGTCAGGTTGAACGTGCAGCCTATTTAATTAGGCAGCAAAAGCGAATTCACGTTCGCCAGTTATTTTTGCCACTTGTTTTATGAGGGTAGCGGCACCTCAGCTTGCAATCCTGTAACATACTTCCCCTGTCGAACCCGCGCGTCCCCGTCTGTTAACGACAGGCCTGGATATTTGTTACCTCCCTTGTTATTTTCGCCTTTTTAGCGCTCGCTCTATTTCCCTTTCCGTCTCGCGGTGGACTATAGATTCTCGTTTGTCGTGTAACTTCTTACCTTTGGCCAGCGCTATTTCAACCTTGGCAATACTATCTTTAATATATAGTCTCAGTGCCACCAAAGTCAAACCCTTTTCTGACACTCTGCTGGTGAGGCTATTAATCTGTGCACGGTGTAGCAGAAGTTTTCTGGGTCGTGTCGCTTCATGGCTCAGGTAACTACTTGCCTCGTAGCGAGCAATATGGGCATTAACCAGCCATAATTCTCTGCCTTCAGGTCTAATGTAGGCGTCACCCAGGCTTACCCTGCCAGCCCGGATTGACTTTATCTCTGAGCCGGTAAGGGCAATGCCGGCCTCTATACTCTCCTGTATGTGGTAATTATAGAAGGCTTTGCGATTGGTGGCTACTGTCTTTATACTCATAGCTTTAATCTATATTATATTGTATATTAGACTATTAGTTCAAAAGTCCGTATAATAGTGAGTCTGATACCGGGAGCAGTGATTCTGGAAAATGCGACTTGAAACCAAGAAGCGGATAGCTAGTCTGACATCCAATATACTGAATCCTTTATTTTTGGGTCTGGTGCTAATCGTGTTGTTTTCCTTTGCGGCAACATCCAGCACGCTTGAGGCTCTTAAATGGTCATTGATTTTAATAGCCCTTAGTATAGTGCCAGTCTATTTAATTCTTGTTTACATGGTTAAGAAGGGTAAGATTGATAACATTTTCACTGTAGTTCGTGAGCAAAGGACCAGGATTTACATGGTGGCGGGGATTTGTGCTGTTGTGGCTTGCCTTATTCTTATCCTTCTTGAAGCGCCGCCGGAACTGGTGGCAACAGCTATTGCCGGACTTTCGTCGGCGGTCATATATATGTGTGTAAATCTGTGGTGGAAGATAAGTCTTCATACCGCTTTTGTATCGGCCTCGGTGGTATTGCTGGTTATCCTGTATGGCTGGGTAGCTATGGTGTCTATAGTGCTGCTTCCTTTGATGTTCTGGTCAAGGGTAGAATTGAAGCGGCACTCCCCGGCTCAGGTAGTGGCGGGTGCTATTCTGGCGGCTCTGATTGTAAGCGTGGTATTTTATGTTTTCCTGCCCTGGTACAGCTCTATGTAGTTAATGGGCTTGAGGTCGGGAAGGCATGGGGTAAAACGTGGGTTCAGGTTTTGAGCGGCTCTGTTTCGTCTAATTTTTCCTCTATTATAAGCTTTGCCACCCCGTCCCCGTTTTCTTGAACCGCGCTTGATAGCACTGTGCCGAAATTCATCTTGCCAGGTTGAACCCCTATAAGTATCACCTCTCCGCAGAGCTCGCTTACATACGATACGAAGGTAGATAGCGGTATATTATGCGTTGAAAAGTTCGTACTGGCTACTTTCTCCGGTGGTACAATTCTGTATGAGCCCGGGCTCAAGCCCATGTCAGCGGCATCTATCAGTATGAGCCTGTCAGGATTATGTTTTCTGATAACTGAAGTGAAATTCTCCGGGGTTGTACCGCAGTCTATTACGATTACTTCCCTTTCCGGTTTATTTTTAGCCTCTTTCAGGTGCTCGTTTATCCTTTCCGCAATGTAAACGCCGATTCCATCGTCGCACTTCAGTGTGTTGCCTATACCTAAGACCATTTCTTTCATGCTGTAATTCCCGCTTAGAATTATACCGGGTGGGGAGGGCAAAGGCAATTTTCTGGCTGGCGAGGTTGACCGTAGCTCAGGTTATTGCTACACTTCAGATTATGAATATTACTCCGAGGGTTTGTGAGTGAAAGTTGTAACTGCTGACCAGATGCGGCAAATAGACCAGGAGTGCGGCAACATTGGTGTGCCGTCAACTGTGCTGATGGAGAACGCCGGCAAAGCGGTGGCTGAAGAGGTCAGGCGAATCCGGGGCACCGTTGAGGGGCAACATATCCTGGTACTGGCGGGCCCCGGCAACAATGGTGGCGACGGACTAGTCGCTGCCCGTCATCTTCATGACTGGGGAGCCAGGGTTAGTCTCTACCTCTTTGGTAAGAGACCGCCTGACGACTCGAACCTGAAGCTGGTTCGTGAGCGCGGTTTGAGCTGTATTGAAGTGGCTCAAGAGAAAAATCTGGACGGGCTTGACGAGTTGTTACCCTCGGCCAACGCTGTTATTGATGCCCTGTTTGGCACTGGTAAGAGTCGCCCGCTTCAGGGCATCTTCCCGCAGGTATTAGACAGGGTGGGTAGGGCTAAAGAGAAGCAGCCGTCCCTTCGCGTTATTGCTCTGGATTTACCCTCCGGGCTCAATGCCGATACCGGTGCTGTGGACCCTGCCTGCCTTTATGCGGATAATACTATCACCCTTGGTTTTCCCAAGGTGGGTTTATATAATCCTCCCGGGATGGAGAGGGTAGGTAAAATAACCGTGGCTGATATTGGCATACCCTCTCATCTGGCTGAACGGGTGACTA
>CAZRDI010000140.1:0-3070 GCA_964598825.1 uncultured Dehalococcoidales bacterium | reverse complement strand
ATACCCCGGCAGATACTGGTCTTGAGCAATGCCCTGACCAACCTCATAGGCTCCCTGCTCGAGTTCATAGTCCTGCTGCCCATAATATTCGTCCTGCTCGGACATATGCCCGCTACCGTGCTCTTGTTCCTTCCAATTCACATCATCTTCTTCTTCTTTATTTATGGTGCCGGGCTGCTGTTGTCTTCCCTCTTCGTTTACTTCCGTGACCTCAACCAGATATGGCAGGTCGCGACCCAGGTCCTTTTCTTCTGCTCACCCATTTTCTATCCCCTGAGCATAGTTCCCGCCTCCTTAATGCCCTATTATCAACTCAACCCGGTAACCCAATTTATAGGCATGTACCGCGATGTAATGGTCGCCGGCAATTTACCTTCGCTGTTCAGCATTGCGGTTGTCATCTGTTTCGCCATCGCTGCCTATCTCGTGGGCAGCCTTGTCTTCAGCAAATTGCAGCGCCGCTTCGCCGAGGAGCTAGGATGAGCGCCATAATTACGGACATCGCTGTCGGTCTGTCATTGCGAGTCCCGATTTATCGGGACGTGGTAATCCTCTCCCTCGATGGGAGAGGATTAAGATGAGGGTGAAATAGACCAATGAGCGCCATAATCGTTGATAACGTCTCCAAGAAGTTCCGCATCCCCCACGAAAAAAAGACCACAGTCTTCCAGAACATAGTCGGCTTGATTAAAAGGCAGTTCAGCTACGAAGAGTTCTGGGCGCTGAAAGATGTCAGCTTCGAGGTCAACAAAGGCGAAGCCTTCGGCATCATCGGCAGGAACGGCTCCGGAAAAAGCACATTGCTCAAAATACTGGCCAGGGTCTTATACCCCGATAGCGGCTCGGTCAGCATGAACGGCAAAGTTGCCTCTTTCCTCCAGTTGGGCGTTGGCTTTCAGCCCGAGCTGACTGCCCGGGAGAACGTTTACATCTACTCGTCCATACTTGGCTTGGGGCGAAAGCAGGTGGACAGGGTATACGATGAAATCCTCGACTTCGCCGAGCTCAAGAAATTCGAAAACATGAAGCTGAAGAACTTCTCCTCCGGCATGAATGTTCGGTTGGCTTTTTCCACCGCTATCCACAGCGTCCCTGATACTCTGCTCCTGGACGAAGTCCTCGCAGTGGGCGATGTAGCCTTCCAAGAGAAATGCCGGGACAAGATGGACCAGTTCAAAACTGAGGGCAAGACCATAGTTTTCGTCTCCCATGCCCTGGAGGCTGTGAAGGAGCTGTGCCAGCGTTCGATGCTGTTGAACGAGGGCCGGATTGTTACCATGGGTGATACTGAAAAGGTAATAAACGACTATCTGGCGCTCTTGCAGAAGAAATAGCCATGGTTAGAGAAGAATTTGAGCAAAGTGGAGACAGAAGCATGACTAGAGGAAAGAACCATGTTTAGCAGTTGCCGGACTGGAGATACAACAGAGTCTAGAACGGACATAAACAAAGGTATAAAATCCTTAAGATGAGAATTGTATTGCAGCGTAATGCCATTCTAGAAGCCGTGGTTGACAAGGTGTTACCCTCGGGAACACGGAGGAGGCTTTTGGCGAAATTAGTCTTCAGTCTTATAAAGAGCCCAAGAACGTTTCTACGGAACTTAAACATACGAAATATTAAGGCTTTTCTCTTCTACTTGAGGACAACAAACGCGGGAGCCCTTGGAAATATAGTGGACGCGAAGTTACGGACTTACAGGCCGGAGACGGGGATGGGGACAGTTGCCTGCGCCCCCAACCTTGCTGAGGAGAGCGTACGACAGAAGAAGATGGTGATTTTGATGGTAGACGACAAAGTGCCTGAGTATGACAAATATGCGGGAGCGCTTACCACGTATCAGTACGCAGGGCTATTTCATAACATGGGCTTTAAAGTAGTGTTTCTGCCAGACGACCTGCAAAAGCGAGAGCCTTACGTGTCTGAAATGCAGCGGCGCGGCATTGATGTTATATGTGGTGAAAGGTTCAAGTTCGACCCATGGATACAGGCTAACGGCAGATATATCGATGTAGCATGGCTGTCAAGGCCGCACGTTGGAGTAAAGTACATAGACAAGCTAAGAAAACATAGCCACGCCCCAATCCTGTACTATACGGCAGACCTGCACTATCTCAGGTTGGAGAGGCAATACCAAGTTGACAAGAATGTAAACATATTGAGAGAGGCAGAGTTCTTAAAGGAAGTAGAATTTGGTATATTCAGTAAATCCGACGTAATCTTGACGCCTAGTGATGCCGAGAGAGATATAATATCGAATGCGCTTCCTGCCAAACGCGTTCAAGATATTCCAGGCTGGATATTCAAGGACGTTCCGCCGGAGAAGATAGAGGTGTCCTTCGATGACAGAAGGGACGTAATGTTTTTAGGCGGATTCGGGCACCGTCCCAACGTTGATGCTGTTACATGGTTTGTAAATGAAGTTTTGCCATACATTATTCACGAATTACCCGATGTTCTATTCTTCATAATCGGCGCCGACCCTCCTGAAGACATCAAGGCTCTGGCATCCACCAGCATAATTGTCACAGGATATGTGAAGGATTTAACACCCTATCTGGGAAAAGCAAGAGTATTTATAGCTCCTTTACGGTATGGTGCCGGGGTTAAAGGGAAAATAGTTATGGGCATGTCTTATGGTGTCCCGGTAGTCACAACCACTATTGGCAGCGAGGGTTTGGGGGTGATGAATGGCAAAGAGTGTCTGAGAGCGGATGATCCAGAGCAGTTTGCCCATGCGGTGGTGAAGCTTTATACAAACCGTAGCCTGTGGGAAAAACTGTCGAAAAACGGCATGAAGCTCGTGAAAACGAATTTCTCTGAGCCAGCGATTAAAGCACGAATGGTGGACATAATTGGTCCGGAGCAGTGTTCTGTCTTTTGAAGACGTGCATCCTGACTATGCTGGAGGGTACAATATTGTTTTTATATGCGGGAAGAAACGTGCTTCGTAACTACAAAATGTCTATGGATTTCCCACCCCGTGATACAATAAATATAGGGTTGTCGCTTGGTTTTATGTTCATATTAGAAACTCACTACTCTTACAAGTAGTGACAAACGATTCTAT
>CAZRDI010000139.1:0-3078 GCA_964598825.1 uncultured Dehalococcoidales bacterium | reverse complement strand
GCGTTATCCCGATAAAATGTCCTTACCCGGCATATCAAGCACCAGCTGGTATGACCTCCGGGGCAGGGCTTCCTTTCCGGATTATGAGGACATAAAGGTCCGCCGTATTTGACCCTCTCCAGCAAATCTTCATTCTGAAAGAAAGTCAGAGTCCCACACGCGGCACAATGTGCCATGTATCCCTTCCCCTCGATGGAATAGACCCGGGCCTTAGCTCCGCATTCGCAAGACAAGTAGAACTCTGTTGGCTGTCTTCTAGAACCTCGTCCCTTATTCGCTTTTCTCGCCATATCACTACCTCAATTTGAGTTTGAATTCCGTCCCCTCAGGCATATTCAGGAGTCGGAACGGTTCCGGGTCGGGTTCAGTCATCTTCAGACCACAGTGAGGGCAGCTTGTTACCTTCCTATCCGTCCAGAAGTGAGTGATACCACCAAAAGGTACGCACATTGGATTGCCACAACGTAGAAAGTAGACCTGCCTCCAGGTTACCAGATATTCCAGAAGGTCACTTAATGGGCTGTAGCGCATATAGAACCGCCTCAACCCCTGCTCCTCTTCCACATCCGAGTGTAATCTGGAGACATTAATCTCGAGCTGATGACGGGTCCGTTCCAGACTCTTTATCTCACTTTCCTCAGCGCCTTTTCGATTCAACAACTGACCTATTTCCGAATCAATAGCTTTCTTCTTCTCTTCTGAATCATGTTTCAGGTCAGTAAGGTACCGGGTGAGCGACTGGCTCGTTTCAAGAACTCCGGCCAGTCTTTCTCTGGCATCCTGATATGGAGCAAATTCCTCTGCTAATCCGAGCATTGTCTCCAGGCTGAAGCCGCTTTTCTCAACCTCAGCTTTCAACTGACCGGCGGCCAATATCTCTTCTGTGGTGACATTGGCGTTCTTTTTAGATCTTTCAAGGTCTCTTTGAATTCGTCTTTCTTCTTTTTCAGCTTTCACCCTTAGGGATGTTAGCCGCTCTTGCTCCTTCTGGATGGTGATCCCAGTGGCTTGAAGCTCGTTCTTAGTCGAATTGATTTTACCTACCAGCTGCTGATAAATCTGAGTTGCCTCACTGTATTTGTTCTGTTCCTGTAGCACTTTTTCTTTAAGGGTTGCTATATCTCTCTCCAGCTTTTCTTTCTGTTTCAGGAGCACTTTATTATCATCCAGAGCTTCCGAGCAGGAGATTCCCTGTTCCTGCTGGAGACGGGTCATTCCCCATACAGCATCCAGAAACCCTGAATCCGCCAGCTCCTGCCCAGCATAAGATAGAGATTGAATCTGCTCCTCATCAAAGTCTGTGGCCAGCACCCTCGCTGCCCTGATTATCTGTCCCAGCTCTTCTGTACTAATTTCATTTTCCATAACTTAGCTTTCCTTACCGGCCATCTGAATAATCAGTCGAATGGCCTCTTCGTTGGTCATATCTACTTTGAGGTCAGGCAATGACTGGTTTAACAGTGTTTTGGCTTTCACAGCGCCGAACATCCGGATCAGCGTCTCCAGGACGTCAGCCTGGCTCCAGACCTGTTTGTCAGACGGGTAGGTTTCGGTCCTGGTGCGAAACTGGAGGCCGAGCAGGCTGCCGACTACCTGAGGCATCACATTTCTGCCATTATTACCATACCCCAGGAGCCAGGAAGCTACCGATTTCCTCTTCAGTTCCAAGGAAAAGTCGTGCAGGAACCCATCAGGAAGTCGTAGCGGCTCTCTGAAAAATGGCACCTTCCAGCTGGTATGGGTGCCGTCCCTGGCTACGATTTCAAAGCTCCCCAGCCTGTTATCCAGCATTGCCTGTAAGAACTCCATCGGTAGTATCAATTTCTCCGGTTTACCGATAGGACCGACCAGATTAACGGCAGGCGAACGGTCAACATTGAAAATGGTTAATCCGGCTACCAGGTATGGCTGAAGGTCGAACATTAGCAGCGGTACCGGCAGTGCTTCATAACGCAGCCGCGGCAACGGCACAAACCACAGATTACCCTGCCAGCGTGCATTACGCCCGTACCTGCGGTGAACCTCGGTATCCACTACTTTCTCTGCTTCTGCCTGGAGTCTGGTAGTGTCTACAGACGTGAGAAAAAGATCGGCGGCTTCTTGAGTCATGTCGCCCGGTCCTGCCTCGCGCAGCACTATGGCTACGGCCTCATCAATGTCCGTTACATACCCGTAGACGAATTTCATATTTCACCCCTTTAACGTGTCAACCCATCAACCTACCTATACGATGGAACCACTTTTCATTAGACTGCGTGATGACCTGTTAATAAGCTCCATTAGATACCCCCTACCCGGTCACCCCCCTCCCCCCTACATCCACTCTGAATAATTCCTCTCCCTGGGGTTCCGGATGACACCGGCCGCAGACCCACGTACCATCCCGCCGCCACCAGTTTTTCGACCCGCAGACAGGGCAGGGATAATCAGGTTTATTGTTATTTGTCGACCGTGTGAAATAATCCGTGCCAAGTGTGCCAACCGTGCCATGACCATTGTCTCCGGGAGGCTTTTGCACGGATGGCACGGATGGCACGCTTCCAAGTACACGGCAAAATTTATGTGATTTTAAGCAATCAGGTACTTCAGTCGGCCTTTCTCCCTCTTCGGAATAGTAGTATCGCGATACTATCTCAGACCACGTCTGCGCGTCGGAGACACAGTAAGCCCGAGCGCGTTTCCTGGTCCGTTGCCCATCCTTGTTGATATCTACCGACCGCCATTCAACTTCAAAACCTACACTGGATAACGTCTGGGTAACCATCTTGGCCGAGCTCTTAACCAGCCGGGCAACCATGGTCGGGGTTACCACCTGTATCTTCCCAGAAGAATTGAAATAGCCCGGGAATTCTTCCTCAAGGTCTGTATTGCCTGCCGCGATACCCCATACAATATTGACCAGTGTCCCTTCCCAGGATAATGACCTGACTTTTCTAACCTCGTTCTGGCGCCTTGCCAGGTATTCTCTGAACAGCTTCGTGCCCCCCGGTAGCAGCTGGCAGACGATGGATAGTGGCATAGCAAGCTGCCGCAGCCGCGGCTCGATATCCATGTCGTCAAAGGTGACCATCCTGTTGC
>CAZRDI010000138.1:0-3135 GCA_964598825.1 uncultured Dehalococcoidales bacterium | reverse complement strand
ATCTCACCATGAGAATACTTCCCTTTAGTAACGTCGCTATCCCAGCGCAGCAGCCTTGCCTGGGGAAAAGTATAACCGGACTCCTGCTCCAGCTTCTGAGTGCCGATGCCCAGAAATTTCATCCGCCGCCTCAGGCACCGGGGGCAGACCTGGGGAACGGGAATTCTATAATTACACTGGTGGCAGACCAGGACACCCTCGGCCGGATGATGGGTAAGAGCAACATCGCAACGCTGGCAGCGGAGGACAAAACCACAGTTACGACATTGAATAAAGGTGGCTGACCCCCTCCGATTAAGAAATAAAATAACCTGCTCATCATTTGCCACGGCTTTAGCTACAGCCTCTGATAGAGAGCGACTAAAAAGGCTCATGTTCCCTGCCTTAAGCTCGTCCTTCAGGTCTACTACCTCAACCTCGGGAAGTGGCGAACCCTCACCGGGGGTCACCCGCTCGGGTAGCTTAAGCAGGTGATAGTCCTTCTGTTGAGCACGATAAAAAGTCTCCACGTCGGGAGTAGCACTGCCCAGGACAACCACCGCTCCGGTTAGCTCTGCCAGCTTTATCACGGCATCACGCGCGTGGTAGCGGGGCGATTTATCGTGCTGCTTATAGGTCCATTCGTGCTCCTCATCAATGACTATAAGACCCAAATCCGGCTGAGGGGCAAAAATAGCACTCCTGGGACCGATAACTACATCAAATTCCCCATCCCTTATCCGCCGCCACTCGTCATACTGCTCGCCCAAGGAAAGCCGGCTATGAAGGACAGCCACCTTGTGAGGAAAGCGCGAGGCAAACCGCTCTATAGTCTGGGGAGTAAGGGAAATCTCTGGGACCAGAACTATACCCCGTTTACCCAGCCTTACCGTCTCAGCCAGAGCCTGCAGATAGATTTCTGTCTTGCCGCTCCCGGTAACCCCGTGAAGCAAAAATACAGATGGAGAAGCATCACCCTCCGCCGGCTGAAGTTTAGACCGGATAGCCCCAAGGGCAGCCTCCTGGGCAGCGGTAAGAGTCAGTGGATAAGAAGGGGTTATGACCTGAGATGAAAGAGGGTCACGCCTTACTTCAACGTGCTGGATTGTAACCAGGCCTTTTTTGACCAGAGCATCAGCCACCACCTTACCACAATTGACCCCCCGCCTGGCTGCCGACAGGAGAACCGGTCTGGAGTGCTGAGCCAGAAAATCGAGAAGAGCCGCCTGTTTTCCAGCCCCCTTCTCGCGCAAATTAACTGCCGCCTGCCGAGCTTCACCGGCTTCAGTGGCCAGACTGAGATAAAGCTCTACCTTTGGTTTTGCCCTTACTGCCCCCAGTTCATAGCTTCGCGCTACCAGCTCCCGCCTTACCAGTTGCGAGACGATGGTCTGAGCCTTCTTCTTACCTAAACTCCTCTCCAGCTCTTTTAACCCTACCCTGCCCCGTTCCTCCGCCAATTCCATAACCTCCCTCTGTCCCTGAGTGAGAGAGGATATATCGTATTCATGAGAGGCTGGATGGATAAAAGTAAGCGTCTTACGCTCAAACCCCGGTGGAAGGAGCAAAGCCACAGCATCAAACAGAGGGGATAAATAGTACTCGCTGAGCCAGCGAGCCAGTAATACATAGGGTGGTGACAGCAGCGGACGGGACTCAATAACACCGGTGATTTCCCTGGTTTCTTCCACAGCGGAATGCTCGGTTAACTCCAGAACAATGCCCTGAAGGAGCTTATCCCCAAAGGGAACCCATACCGCCTGCCCAACATCAATACTCAGACCGGAGGGGATAGCGTAGCTAAATGTCCTGCGCTGTGCTCCCGGTGAATTAACGCTAACCTCAGCATACCCCATCCTGCACTCCAGCGAGGTAGCTCCGCTTAATCCTGCTTCGATTTTCGCCCCGTGCTTACCCTTTTCTCCTTAACACGGGCTGCCTTACCACTGAGTCCACGTAGATAATAAAGCCTGGCCCGGCGTACTTTACCACGCCGCACAACCTCCACCTTCTCCACATGCGGTGAGTACAACGGGAAGGTACGCTCCACACCCACCCCATAGGCAACACGTCTCACTGTAAAGCTAGCACCGACCCCGCCACGTCGCACCTTGATTACAACCCCTTGAAATTGCTGGATGCGCTCCCTGTCTCCCTCCACAACTTTAGCACTAACCTTAACCGTATCTCCGGGGGCAAGAGCTGGAATATTAGGATTTGGTTTAACTTCAACTGGTAATGTAATGCTCATATAATAAGACTCCACATTTAACTAAGATTGTTTTAACTTCTCTACTAACTGCATTTCCTCCGAACACAGGTCAGCTTTGTCCAGCAACTCAGGACGACGCTTCAAGGTGCGCCTTATAGCCTGCTCACGACGCCACTTAGCAACCTGGGCATGGTCTCCTGAAAGCAAAACTTCAGGTACAGCCCACCCTTTATATACAGCCGGACGTGTATATTGAGGGTATTCCAACAGCCCGGAGACATGAGATTCATCCTTTAACGAATCTTCTGAACCAAGAACTCCCGGCAACAGCCTGACTACGGCATCTACTATTACCATAGCCGCTAACTCGCCACCGCTAAGCACATAATCACCAATGCTAATTTCATCAGTCACCAGGTGTTCACGCACTCGCTCATCAACCCCTTCATAGCGGCCACAAATAAGAACCAGACGACTATATTTCGAGAGCTCAACGGCTACCTTCTGGGAAAAAAGGCGGCCCTGCGGAGTGAGCAGAATAACCGGTAATGCACCACCACCCTGCTCAGGAGACATATCTGATTTTATTACCTCCACTGCCTCAAAGATAGGCTCGGGCTTGAGTATCATACCGACGCCACCGCCATAAGCGTAGTCATCAACGGTATGATGTTTATCGTAAGTACAGTCCCGCATATTATGAATGTTCACGCTGACCAGCTCACGGTCAATAGCCCGCTTAAAAATGCCAGCACCAAACATACACTCAAACATCTGCGGGAAAAGCGTCAAAATATCGATTCGCACCAACCCAATCCCTTTCGACTGATAATACGTTTTTCATTTTACCACATATAAGAGCCAACGCAAAATAGACGAATTTCCAGCATTTTTAAAAAAGACTTGACAAATTGTTAAAGTTATGTTTTACAATGGAAATAAGT
>CAZRDI010000137.1:0-3330 GCA_964598825.1 uncultured Dehalococcoidales bacterium | reverse complement strand
GCCCACCAATACCATCAAAAGATGGTATTCATCCGCATATCCTAGAAAGAGTTCTACCTTTTATCCTGTATGGCCTACATTACACTTTAGCCCACTAATGAAGTAGTGCGGACTTTTGATACTTGGCTGAACGAAACAAGCTTTTATGACTTCGCTCACATCTTATCCAGTCGAATGAGTCTGGGTTTTTCCTAAGCGAATAATTTATCATCTCCCGGTAGTTGAACCCCCTTTTTTATGATAATATGGTCACGTGTTGAAAAATCAAGTAAGATTATAACCACCGAATTATCAATCGAAGTCCGAGAGAGGAGGAGAATGACATGACTAAATGGCATGATTACCTGAAAAAGAATGGCAAGGCACCCCCTTGGCCGTACGCCGTAGAATATGACAAGGAGCAAGAAATAGAGACTGATGTCCTGGTCATTGGCGGCGGCATCGCGGGGTGCTGGGCAGCTATCAGCGCCGCTAGGAAGGGCATTAGAGTAACACTGGTGGAAAAGGGCAACACTATTAGAAGTGGTGCCGGAGGTCCTGGCTGTGACCACTGGTGCAACGTACCGGCGAATCCACACTCGAAGGTAGACCCCGATGAATGGGCTAAAGTACTTACCGAACGTCCGGGTGTCTTAGGACCGCTACAGAAAGACCCCACCAAATGTTCGTACGGCAATGGCATCGGCAACCAGATTCAATGTCGCGAGGACTACGACACGCTGCTAGAAATGGAGCAGATGGGCGGTAAAATCAGAGACACTAACGACGAATACGTAGGGGCCGAGGGCAGGTATGATGATACCAAATTTATGCTCTCACCCCGTGTTAGCCCCGACCATTCCACTGAGGTTGTTATACGTATTTGGGGAACTACTTTCAAACCCGCGTTGAAGGAGGAGTGTAAGCGGCTGGGCGTGAATATTTACGACCGGGTCATGGTTACCAGTCTATTGACTGAGGGTGGTATCCAAGGAGCCCGTGTGGTTGGCGCTATCGGTTTCAATAATCGCACCGGTGAATTTATGGTTTTTAAGTCTAAGGCCGCTGTGCTGGCTACTGCTGGCAATTATTCGCTGTGGATGCTGAATACCGAGTTGGCTGGTTATAATACCTTCCGTTCACGTACCATGACCGGTGACGGCGCGGCCATGGCCTGGAAAGCAGGCGCTGAGCTTACCCTGATGGAACGGAGCGGCATCCTTAACCTAGGCACCGGTTTCAAGCATACCTGGTACGGCGGTGCTGGTGATGCCAGCTACGAGAATATTCAATTGGTCGATGCCAATGGTAAAAAGTTGCCCTGGCCCGTGCAAGGCTGGCCTGATGGCGGTGCTATGAGACCCGCACCAGAGATACATGAGTCCATCCGTAAGGGTATCGATACGGGCGAATGGGCGCTGCCTTTCTACGGCGATTTTCCCGCCATGCCGGATATCGAGCGTAAGGTTACCTGGAAACTCATGCTGGGGGAAGAATCGACCACAAAAATCATCACCAACACCTATAACCGGGCTGGCTTTGACCCGGCTAAACACCTTCTCCAGAATTATCAATTTATCGAGGGAACGAGTCCTTCCCAGTGGCGCACAACTAGCGGCAGCGGTCCCATTGTGGACTGGGATTTGAAGACCACTCTGGACGGGCTGTATGTTGCCGGGGAGCAAATGTTCTCAGCTGGTGACCACAGCTATGCAGCCTCCACCGGCAGGTATGCCGGCAGGAAGGCCGCCGCGTATGCCGGCCAAGTCAATCGGGCAACGGTTTCAAAAGAGCAGGTCGCTCTTGAAAAGGCCCGCATATACGCCCCGATAAAACGTAGCGATGGCATCGACTGGAAAGAGTTACAAGCCGGAATTTCCAGAACCATGCAGTATTTTTGCAGTGAATTCAAGACCGAGTCACTTCTTGACATGGGGCTGGACTCCCTGAAAGAAATAGAAGAGGTATTTGTCCCTAGACTCTACGCCTTTGACCCGCATAAATTGATGCGCAGTATCGAAGACCTGAGCCTGCTAGCACACGGCCAAGCAATCCTGCATGCATCTTTGGCCCGCAAGGCAAGCAGCCAGACGCTCAATTTCTTCAGAATCGATTACCCCGAGGTTGATCCACCAGAATGGTGCAAATTTGTGACTATCAAGCTGGAGAACGGCAAGGTCAAGACGGGTGAATTGCCCATGAACTACTGGGGTGATATGAAGGCCAATTACGAGGCTCATAATAAGGACTACACCGGAGTCTATAAAGGATAATAAGGAGGCTGTCATGGCTCAGAAAAATATAAATGCTATACCCAATATCATCTCACCGAACACACCGGTAATTTTTAATCCCGATATATGCGATGGGTGCAACCAGTGTGTGGAAGTCTGCCAAGTAGATGTCTATATACCCAATCCCGAGAAAGGCAAACCTCCGATAATACTGCATCCTGACGAGTGCTGGTATGGAGGCTGCTGTGTCAACGATTGCCCCCGCCCTGGAGCCATTACCTTTAATTGGCCGTTACAGCAGAGGGCGTACTGGAAAGATAAGGCTACAGGCAAGGTTTTGAGGGATAGTTATTAGCGCCAGGATGGCTATTCCATCCGCTAGCCACGATGCAGCGTACTAGCGGGTATGCGTACTCGATTTTTAATCGAGCCGAGTCTAGTCGGAATATATATGATGTTTAAGCGCGGGTAGTGGAGCGGTTAGTTTTTTGCTTTAGAGTATATAGGCTAGTCTACTAGAATCATTAAATACTGAAAGAAAGGCTGGATCTTATTGATGCCGGATCGGCCGAGATAAATATCAGAGTGGATTATTGTTAATGAAAGTCGATTGCACTGTGCAACCTTTTTATTACTCTGGGTGTTATATCTGTCATGATTTAGTACCCGATGCAACGACCACAATATCACCATGCGTCATTGGATACCTCTCTTCCGAATAATTTTCGCATCTCTTCTCGAGAGGCTCCCAGACCCGGCGAGAGTTATCGGAACTAACAAGGATACTAACTACTCGATTTCTAAGGGTAACCTTATCGTTGAAAATATCCATAACACAATAGCGTCCACCGCTTTCCAGCAAGTCGAATGATTTTTCAAAAACAGCCTGCCAATCAGGGAATACGGAGAATCCAAGGGTGCAAATAATGCTATCAATTTTAATACTGCCGCCGGTAAAAGCCTCCAAATCGTTACGGGTGAGTTTGCGAGCATCCAGTTGCAAGAGGTGAACATTTCTCCAACTTTGATGGCTCACTTTCTGACGTGCTCGATTAAGCATCTTTGTCGAGGAGTCGATTCCGATTAAAGTACCCTGAGTACCGATCGCATTCAGGAT
>CAZRDI010000136.1:0-3359 GCA_964598825.1 uncultured Dehalococcoidales bacterium | reverse complement strand
CCGTAGCCTGTGGCTATGATTATATTGCCAACGTCTACCTCGACGATTTCGTCTTTCTGCTCAAAATCAATAGCCTTCGCCTCGCAGAACTTCTCACAGGCACGGCAGGTGCCCTTCAGAAAATAGGCGCAGTGCTCCCGGTCAATAACCGGTACATTAGGCACCGCCTGAGCAAAGGGTATATAAATGGCTTTCCTCTGACCTACACCAACATCAAACTCGCTATCAACCTTGAACGGGCATTTCTCCTGGCATACACCACAGCCGGTACACTTATCCTCATCCACGAACCTCGCCTTCTTCCTTATCTTGACCTTGAAATTACCGATAAAACCCGATACTTCCTCTACATCACTATAGGTCATTAGCTCAATATTAGGATGATGACCTACCTCCGTCATCCTCGGAGTGAGAATACAAGCCGAGCAGTCCAGTGTAGGAAAGGTCTTGTCCAGCTGCGCCATATGCCCACCGATACTGGGTTCCCTCTCCACCAGGTAGACCTTATGACCGGAATTGGCAATCTTCAGAGCAGCCTGAATGCCGGCAATACCCGCCCCCACTATCAGGGTATTGGGATTAACCGAAACTTCCCTCGTCTCCAGCGGTTGATGGTAGAAAACCCGGCTCACCGCGGCACTTACCAGCGCTTTGGCTTTCTCCGTAGCTTCGTCATGGTCTTCAGTTACCCACGAACAGTGCTCCCGAATATTCGCCATCGCGAATAAATAGGGGTTTACCCCCGCTTCCTGGCAGACGCGACGAAACGTGGGCTCGTGCATCGTGGGTGAGCAGGAGGCAACCACCACCCGGTTAAGCTCCTTTTCCTTAATGTCATCCTTAATCATATTCTGCCCCGGGTCAGAGCACATGAACTTATAGTCGCGAGCCACCACCACACCTTCCAGACCCTGGGCGAACTTGGCAACCGCCTCCACATTAACCGTGCCGGCGATGTTACTACCGCAATGACAAATATATACACCAATTCTAGGCTCCACTGCTAACCTCCTACCTTACCTGAACACACGCAATCTACTATTTTATCTACCAGCTAAGAGAGTCTAACTTCCAGTCTTATCAGTCTTGCAAACCACCGATAATACCTTAACTACGATGGGTTAGCCTGGTGTCTGCTTAAAAGAAAACTTGTACTTTACGCCTACTATTTTATGCCTATTCAGGATAACAAGTCAACCTCTTAATTGCCAATCCAATGCCTGCCTTGATGAATATTAAAGCGATGATGTAAACTTCTATAATATGCTAAAAGAAAAACAGGTTGTTACCTGCTTCCTTGAATCTAACGGTGAGATACTGATTCTACGACGCAGCGAGCAGGTCGGCAGCTATCAGGGAAAATGGGCAGGGGTCAGTGGTTACTTAGAGAAGACCGCCGATGAGCAAGCCCTGATAGAGATAAAAGAGGAAACCAGCCTGGGCAAGGAAGACATTAAATTAATAAAAAAAGGCAAACCTCTACCGATTACAGACGACAGGCTGGGCATTAAATGGGTGGTTCACCCCTACCTTTTCCACATAAAAGACCGCGGTAAAATCAAAATTGATTGGGAACATAAAGAGACGAACTGGATAGACCCGAAGAATATAGATAATTTTGAAACCGTGCCGATGCTCAAAGAGACCCTGGCCCGGGTATGTAAGGGCTAGCTCCCCTTAACCGCCTGCTTTTCCATATACCTGATTGTTTCTTGTGGTGTCAGTAATCCGTTTTCAGTAACTACCCCGGCAATCAGCTCCGGCGGCGTAATATCAAAGTAAGGGTTTTTAACCTTAACCCCCAGCGGCAACCTCCCCGGTTCGGTTACTTCAGATGGGTCTTTCTCCTCTAAATCAACCTCATCACCCCTCAGCCTGGGGTCAAACTTGAGAGTCTCACACAATACATAAAAAGGGGTGCCAGCTTTCTTAGCGACCAGGGCTAGCTGATACGTCCCTACCCCATTAACCACCTTGCCATCGGCACACACTCTATCAGCACCGACTAAGACCTTGTTCACCCCTGACACATAAAGCCCCATCGCCGCATCATCAATAAAGATAACCGAGATACCAAGAAGACCCAACTGCCGGGCGACCCTCTCACCGGTACGACCCAGACCCGACCGGGTAACAACCACCTCAACATCCCTCTGTTCAGTAAATGCCTCCTTCAGAGCTGCCACCACCGTTGAGCTATAGCTATAAGTCATTATCCGGTCATTGTCAGCAATAAGCTCGCCGCCGTGTTTCGCAATCCGAGCTACCGCCTGCAGTGAATTGCTAACCGCTTCACCAGCCTTATCAATAGTGAGACGCCTGATTGAATTCAAATCCATGCCGGCAGCTTCCGCAGACATCACGCCAAGCAAACGAGTCACGATATTAAACACAGGCGCCATAGCGGGGCGAGCTGACATTAACCTCGCCCCCACCGCTTGCTGTTCCTGCAAGAACTGTCTGGCGCTATCTGCCCGGGTGCGCTCGGCAGTTACCTTCAATACCCCCACCGCCTGCCTCGCCAGCTCACTGGCACCGTGAGTCCTGTCATCCCTGATCTCATCTATCAGGCTAACGATTTCAGAGCTAATATCCACACCAGTATCCTACCAGCATTAGAAATATCCCGCCATCAACCGTTCCACCCACTCCGGGACTGAAGCCTTTTCCACCCTGTCATAGGTCGGGAAGTAGGGCTTGATGTCCAGGACAGGCGTGCCGTCTATGGCATCCAACCCTCTAACGGTTGCTATGTTTCCACGGATGTTAATAAGCTCAACCGCGGTGATACCAATGGGATTGGGCCGATGCTTAGCGCGTTGGGCAAAGATACCAATCTCCGGCATATCAGAGCGTCCCTGCGGCCGCCGGACCAGGTCAGTCTCCAGATTAAAACTGGACTTGTGCATAAGAAATACAACTATGACATGAGAAAACTGCTCAAGGCCACTTAACCCGGGAGCCAGGTGGTCGGCCAAATGAATCTCAGATATTACTCCACCCCAGTCTTTATCCACCCCCTCACTAACTGGTGACCTGACAGTGCCGATAGGTTCAAGTTTCACCATGCTGCCTCCTTATTACGTCCATTGTACCTGAAGAACAATGATAGTGAAAGGCTAACAGGGGTGTTTGAGGAGCTGGTATCCCTCTCAATAAAATCTTCCCCCTTTTGCAGGAGGGGGTGAGGCGGGTTAGATTGCCAACACCGCTTATCAATGCTATACTTCGGCATACACCACAAGGTAGAAGGGCAGGTTTTAAGTGAAAAGAGCCGATGGTCGTGCCTGGGATGGGCTACGACCTGTAAAAATAACCCCCGGATTTCAAAGCTTTGCCGAGGGCTCGGCACTAATAGA
>CAZRDI010000135.1:0-3360 GCA_964598825.1 uncultured Dehalococcoidales bacterium | reverse complement strand
GCAAGCTTGTAGGGCTTCATAATCCGGGTTACACTCTCCACTCCGGGGAGCACAGCAAAAATATCCGTGGATAGCTGCCCCGTATTACCCCCCAGGAGAGCGACCACCGTTTTCTCAGTGCCTACGTTCAACTGGACATCCAGGTTAAGCGACCTGGCTCTCTGCACCACCCCATCCACTTCCTCCGGGGTGGAACCCGTCCTCATCTCAACTATCATTGCAGTCTATATAAGCTCCTTTAAGCGGCTTCCCTTAATTTTAATCCACCGAACCGCCATTGTATACACTCTAAGTAAAGAGACCTCTCGCTACTTGCCCAGCGCTTCTTTTCTCAGAATTTCAGCCTTGTCAGTCTTTTCCCAGGGAAGGTCAAGGTCATCCCTCCCGAAGTGCCCATAAGCAGCCGTCTGCCTGTAGATGGGACGGCGAAGGTCAAAATAACGAATAATAGCTCCGGGCCTGAGGTCAAAATGTTTGTTAATCAGACCAGTGATTACCTCCTGGTCAACCTTAGCCGTGCCGAAGGTCTCAATAGAGACAGAAAGGGGATGGGAAACGCCAATAACGTAAGAAATCTGGAGCTCCACACGCTCGGCCAGCCCAGCAGCCACGATATTCTTGGCAATGTAGCGAGCCATGTATGCCGCCGAGCGGTCAACCTTGGTCGGGTCCTTACCTGAGAAAGCACCCCCGCCATGCCGGGCAATGCCGCCATAGGTATCAACCAGAATCTTACGACCGGTAAAGCCAGTATCTGCTACCGGCCCCCCGATGACAAACCGGCCGGTACCATTAACATAAAACTTGGTCTTGCCATCTATCAGTGAAGGCTGAATGACTGCCTCTATGACATGTTTCTTCACGTCCTGCTCAATCTTATCAAGGCTGACATCAGGGTTATGCTGGGCTCCTATAACCACACTATCTATCCGGCCGGGAACCCCATTATGATATTCTACGGTTACCTGCGATTTTCCGTCGGGGCGAAGATAAGGCAGAGTATTATCCTTCCTCACCTGAGCCAGACGCTGGCAGAGCTTCTGCGACAGGGAAATAGGGAGGGGCATAAGCTCAGGCGTCTCGTTACAGGCAAAGCCAACCATCATTCCCTGGTCACCGGCACCAGTCTTATCAAAGTCATCGGCGCCGCCGGAGCCTTTTTTGACCTCCAGCGACTCGCTTACTCCCAGGTCAATATCGGCAGATTGCTCGTTAATGGAAACCAGCACTCCGCAGGACTGATAATCAAAGCCATATTCGGGGTAGATGTAGCCTACATCGCGCACCACCCCCCGCACTATCTGAGGAACGTCAACATAGCAATCAGTGGTAATCTGTCCGAGAACAATCACCAGCCCCGTGGTTGTTGCTACCTCGCAAGCCACCCTGGCATACGGGTCCTTCCCCAGAATGTCATCAAGAATAGCATCGGCTATGCAGTCACACAGCTTGTCCGGGTGTCCTTCCGTAACCGACTCCGAGGTCAGCATGTAGACAGGTGAATCATTAAAACTATTAGTCATGTTTTCCTTCATTTCTACGTTCCTTCCTCCCAACTGGTAAGATATTTTTCTTGCTCCTGGGTCAAGCTATCAATATCAATGCCCATAGAGCTAAGCTTCAATCGGGCTACCTGTTTATCAATTTCTTCCGGCACCGGGTAAACCCTGGGCTCAAGCTTGCCCCTGTTTTTGACCATATACTCCATGCACAGTGCCTGGTTAGCAAAGCTCATATCCATAACGCTGGCCGGGTGTCCTTCAGCAGCCGCCAGATTAATCAATCTCCCCTCGCCCAGCAGATAAAGGTGACGATTGCTATCCAGGGTATACTCATCAACAAAGGGACGTATGCGCCGCTTACTGCGAGCCATGCTTTCCAGAGCCGAGATATTTATCTCTACATTGAAATGCCCGCTATTAGCCAAGATGGCTCCGTCCTTCATCAACTGGAGATGAGCTTTATCGATAACATTCTTGTCGCCAGCGATGGTGATGAAAATATCACCCAGCTTAGCAGCTTCCAGTAGCGGCATGACCCGGTAGCCATCCATAACCGCTTCCAAGGCTCGGACCGGCTCCACCTCGGTCACAATCACCTGAGCGCCAAGCCCCTTGGCCCTTAAGGCTATACCATGCCCGCACCAGCCATAGCCGCAGACCACCACCTTTTTACCCGCCCACAGTATATTGGTAGCCCTAGTAATACCATCAATCGTGCTCTGGCCAGTACCATAGCGATTATCAAAGAGATACTTGGTCTGAGCATCGTTTACTGCGATTAAAGGATACTTTAGCTTTCCTGCCTTCTCCATACTGCGCAGCCTGATAACCCCGGTAGTAGTTTCCTCAGAGCCACCGATAACGTTACTTATTAAATCGCTCCGTTTGCTGTGAAGAGTGGTAACCAGGTCAGCGCCGTCGTCAACAGTAAGCTGGGGGTTATTATCCAGAGCGGTATTAATGTGCTTGTAGTATGTTTTCTCGTCCTCACCTTTAATGGCATTAGTCGGAACGCCGTACTCCACCAGGGCAGCAGCCACATCATCCTGAGTGCTTAGAGGATTAGATGCACACAGAACAACATTAGCCCCACCCTCCTTCAGCGCCAGAGCCAGGTTCGCCGTTTCAGTAGTAACGTGGAGACAGGCTGAGATTCGGATACCCTTCAGCGGTTTCTCCTTACCAAACCTCTCCTTGATTAGCTTCACCACCGGCATCTCGCGGGCAGCCCACTCAATTCGCTGCCTGCCGCCTTCAGCCAGCGAGAGGTCTTTAACGTCATAGTTCTTGGTTGAAGTCATCTACTACTCCTTATCCCCACCTCTATTTACCCCACCCCTCTCTCCAACAGGGATTTTGTCTCATTATTGCTTACCTTTTGGTCGACCGCCCTTGTGAAGACGAGAGTTTTCAGCAGGACAGTTCTCCAGCGGCACGGGGCAATCCAGACATGTCTCCCTCCCGTACTCCTTACACCCATCCAGCCAGGGCACTTCGCCATTCAATTGCCCGTATAAAGGGTGCTTCTTCGCCTCCTCCTTCGGCGGTCTTCCCATTTTACTCATTTCGCGCTTCCTGCACTCAGTCCAGCTCTCTTCACCACTGCCAATCAAAATATCCCTGTCTTGGATTAATATTGTATCATAAGTCCGACGGGAAAATTCGCCGGAATAAATGCCGGCGTGAAATTTCTCATTTATCGCCTGAACTGCTCGGCAACCCAGCCCGGTATATCCAGCGTACCCATAATAATCGGTTTCTGATGGCAATCGCTACCGCCAGTCATAATGAGACCGTGCCTCCGAGCAAATTTAACGTAGTGGCTGGTCGTCTCTGCACTGTGCTTTGAGTGCCAGCA
>CAZRDI010000134.1:0-3397 GCA_964598825.1 uncultured Dehalococcoidales bacterium | reverse complement strand
TAGGTTGAAATCCGTGTAGTGATAGGGAGCGATGAAATCAGCAAAGATACCGGTAAGAAATAGCACCAGCACGATAACCCCACCGACGGTGCCCAGTGGCTTCTCCTTGACCAGTCTTACAACCAGGTCAACCAGCAGGGGGCGTTTCTTTTTCTCAATTGCCTCTGAAGGTGTACCTGTTGCCTCGTCACTCATCCGTTTCTCCCCTTTTTGTAGTTATTGGTAATGGACCCGTGGGTCGAGGTAGGAGTAGGTTACATCTACGCCCAGATTGATTAATAGCACAACGACAGCCATAACCAGGTTTAACCCTGAGAGTACAATGTAATCTCTATTATTGATAACCCTGACCATGAGAGCCCCTACTCCGGGCAGGCAGAAGATATTCTCTATTATAACTGAGCCTCCAATCAGGAGGGGCAGCTGCATGCCTATTATGGTGACAATCGGGATAAGGGCGTTCTTCAGGGCATGCCTCATGACGACTACCCTCTCCCTGAGTCCCTTTGCCCATGCAGTTCGGATGTAGTCCTGCCTGAGCACCTCCAGCATCATGGTGCGGGTCATTCTCATGGTTGTTCCTGAGAGGACCATGCCCAGAATAGCGGCTGGAAGTAGCATCATCTTCAGGTTTCCTATTGGGTCTGCAGTAAGGCGAATATATTGCATAGGTGGTGACCAGTTCCACCAGAGTGCAGGGAAGACCATTACCATGGTCCCCAGCCAGAAGCTGGGAACAGCAATGCAGACTATGGCAAAGGTACGGCTTATGTAGTCACCCACCGTATCCTGCCGTATTGCTGAATATATGCCTATGGGTAAGGCGATTAGCTGACCTATTATTAAAGAAATGAGGCCGAGTTCAAAGGATACGGGAAGTCTATTCTTTAGCTCATTGGTTACGGTTATCTTGGTCCATAGAGACTCGCCGAGGTTGCCTTGAAGGATACCATTGAAACCCTCGTCAGGGGTGGGGAGGAATCCCAGCCAGCGCCCATACTGGATATGGAGTGGCGCATCCAGTCCCAGCTCACGCTCCAGCGTCTCACGGTCGTACGCTGATGAACTTTCAACTTGCTCGGTCAGCATTATGTCTATGACGTCGGTTGGAATAAGGCGGATAGTGAAGAAGACTATTATAGTCACCAATATCAGTGTGGGGATAATTAGTAGTAGCCGTCTGATTACATAAGCACGCATCTACTTTGCAGCCTTATCTCTTTCTATTAAAAAGTCAACCGCTCGTCATCCACTGCCCACTTGATTTTCACTATTGTACGTTTGATTTTACTCCTTGTCAAGCATTCCATAGAGATATTTTACTTTTTTGTGCAATTTCAGGGTAGATTAGGGATTTGATTTTCCGAATCCCCATGACTTACTCAAGGACTCCTTCTACTATTAGCTCGGCAATCTCCTCGTCCGACATGCCGAGAATCTCCTTTAAGACGTACTCGTTGTGTTCGCCCAGCAGTGGGGCGCGCCGTACCTCGCACGGGGTTTTTGATACTGTAAAAACAGGTCTCGGGGCAGTGTATTCCCCCTGCCTCGGATGCTCCAGCTTCCAGTAAAGGTGGCGGTGCTTCAACTGGGGGTCATGCTCCTGTAAATCCTCAGCGTTTTCCAGTAGTCCCGCCGCTACCCCGGCCTCCTGCATGAGGGTCATCACCTCTTCAGCCGAATAGTTAATCGTCCACTCCTCTACCAGTTTGTCCAGTTCTTCCTCGTTTTTCTTCCTCGCTGGCAGGGTGCTGAACCTGGCGTCTTTTGTCCATGCCGGGTTGCCGATAACATTACAAAAGCCCTGCCATTCCTCATCAGTAAACACCGCGATGGCGCACCACCTGTCGTCGCCCTGGCATCGGTAGGCATTATGGGGAGCGGCGTAGGACAGCTTGTTTCCCATTCTATTGGCTACCCGTCCATTTACAACGTAGTCCAGTATGAGGGGTGCCATGAAATGTGTCCCATTCTCATACTGAGAAAGGTCCAGGTACTGCCCCTTGCCTGTCCGTCGTCGGTAGTCAAGGGCGGCAAGGATAGCAAGGGTGTTAAAGCGTGGGGCGATGAAATCAGTATAGGCTCCGGCGGGGCCTGTTGGCTCCCGGTCAGGCCAGCCGGTAATGTGCCTGAAGCCCGCCAGTGCTGTCAACGGGCCGCCGTAGCCCACGCTCCTGGCATAAGGGCCAGTTTGTCCCATCATGCAGGAGCTGAGCACAATAATGTCGGGCTTTACCTTTTTGAGTTCCTCGTAGCCCAACCCCATCCTTTGCATTGCCTGTCCTCTCATATTGTCGGCTGCAATGTCGGCCCAGGCGACTATTTTCTTGGCCAACGCCAGCCCTTTGGGCTTGGTAAGGTCGATGGCTATGCTGAGCTTGCTGGTGGCCCACTGGTTAAAACCACCACTGGTATCCAGATCTGGTGTGTTATCTTTGAACGGGCCTATTACTCGCATGCCCGGATTCCTGCTTCTGCCTTCTATTTGGATAACCTCGGCACCGTAGTCAGCCAGGGTTTTGATTGTCAGCGGTCCCACCGCAGCCCATGTGAAATCGGCAACTTTTATTCCTTCAAGTAGTTTCTTCTGCATCTTCTACTCCTGCTGTTTTTATTGGGTTTGGCTAGATAACCTTGGCTTGCTTTAGTGCCAGGAGTTCCTCTCTGGATAGGCCTAACTCCTGCTCATAGATTTCCTGGTTGTGCTCCCCGATGAGTGGGGCACGGCACTGTATCCTGGGAGGCGTCTCCGAGGCGTTGACGAAGGCGCCGGGATAGGTGATGGTGGTGCCCAGTTCGGGGTGCTCTATCTCTGCCCAGAAGTTACGGGCGGCAAGCTGGACATTTTCCACTGTGTCGACGGTGGTTGCCACAGGATAGAGTGGGAAATTGTACTTTACTGCACCTTCCAGGAGTTCAGCCTTGGTGTGCGTCATTAAAAACTTTCTTGTCGGTTCTGCTATTATGTCCATTGTCTCCTGCTCTGCGGTGCGCCAGTCAAATGCCAACCAGTCAAATGATTTCAGGAACTCTACATCTATTCCTTCCTCATCCATCCACTGGATAAGAGGCAGGTTGAAACGGAGCGCCGTAGGGCCGCCCCAATACGAGAAGTTAACATAGCCATCTTTGCAGGGCCATTGCCTTTTCAGACCAGCACCCCCACCCATTGCTCCTCTCCGATTGATGGTCTTTTGAGAATCCCACGGTATGGTAGTAAATAGATGTGCGGGCCGGGTAACATTCTCCTGGATGGAGATATCAACCTGCTGCCCCTCTCCGGTCATGTTCCGATAGTAGAGAGCCGCCATTGCCCCCACAGCCGCCTCGCTTGCGGCGTGGAGATAGGCGTGTGAATGGTGGCTTATCCGTACCGGGGGTCGGTCAGCGTCACCGC
>CAZRDI010000133.1:0-3462 GCA_964598825.1 uncultured Dehalococcoidales bacterium | reverse complement strand
AATGATGCCAATGCGGCTGCGTTGGGTGAACTATATTTTGGTGCTGGTCGGGGGGCTCGTAATTTAATTTATATTACGGTTAGTACCGGTATAGGAGGCGGTATAATTATAGATGGCAAGATATATACCGGTTCCACCGGCATGGCCGGTGAGATAGGGCACATGGTCGTTGACGATGAGGGGCCACCGTGCGACTGTGGCAATAGAGGATGTTGGGAGGCGCTGGTTTCGGGCACGGCGCTGACCAGAGAAGCGAGACGTAGAGTTAAAGAGGGGGCGGCGACATCTATTCTGGGATACGCAGGCGGAAACATAGACGGGATTAATGCCGAAGCCGTTCATGAGGCGGCACGGGCCGGCGATAGTCTGGCAAAGGAGCTTATTGCTCAAGCCGCCTACTACCTGGGTGTGGGCCTGTCAAGTCTAATCAATATCTTCAATCCGGAGATAGTCGTTATAGGAGGGGGCTTGTCCAACATCGGAGATATGTTGCTCAAGCCTGCTTTTGAAGAGGCTGGCCGCCGGGCGTATGAGCAGACTTATCAGGCGGTGCATTTCGCTCGTGCCGAGTTGGGGCGTGACTCCGGCGTGCTCGGCGCTGCCGCCTTCGCCCTCAGAAAAATGAGGGAATAGGACTGGTGGGCAGAATGCCCCATGTTCCCGCATGGTTGCGGGGTTTCACTTGACTTGCTTGTGTAATCAGGAGGTTGCTATGAAAAAGATAGGGATTCTCACCAGTGGTGGTGATGCTCCCGGCATGAATGCCTGCATCAGAGCCGCTGTGCGTGTTGCCTTAGCCGAGGGGTTGGAGATATCCGGTATAAAGTGGGGCTACGCCGGGTTGATTCGTGGCGACTTCATACCTTTAGACAGGAGAGCTGTTGCCAATATCATTCACCAAGGAGGGACAGTGCTAGGTACTGCGCGCTCTGAAGAGTTCAGGACGAAGGAAGGCCGGGGAAAGGCAGTCAAGATGTGCCAGGACATAGGTCTTGAAGGTTTAATCCTTATCGGGGGTGAAGGTACTTTCCGCGGCGGCACTATGCTGTCGCAGGAATGTGGCGTTAACGTGGTTGGCGTTCCGGGAACCATAGACAACGATTGTTACGGTACTGATTATACCATCGGTTTTGATACGGCAATAAATACCGCTCTTGAGGCTATAGACCGTATCAGGGATACTGCCATGTCACATGACCGCCTCTTCTTTGTAGAGGTGATGGGGCGCGATACGGGCTTTATCGCTCTGGAGAGTGGTATCGCGGGTGGCGCTGAGGAACTATTCATTCCTGAAGAGCCGATGACTGTTGATGAACTCTGCCGGCGTCTGGTGGAGAACTTTAAACAAGGGAAACGGAGCTCTATTGTGGTAGTAGCTGAGGCGGACCAGCCGGGAGAGAGCTTCCATATTGCCCGGGAGGTTAAGGATAAGACAGGTTTCGATTCAAGGGTCTGTATACTGGGACACACCCAGCGTGGAGGCTCGCCGACGGCTCGTGACCGGGTTCTTGCCAGCCGGCTGGGGGCGGCTGCAGTGCAAGCACTAATTGATGGTAAAGGGGGGTGCATGATAGGTGAGATAAACAGAGAGATAGCTTATACCCCTCTTAAGGACACCTGGGAAAAGAAGAAGTCATTGCACGCTGGTCTTACAACTTTACTGAATGCCCTGTCTGATTGAAGTGGTGAAGAAATAGCGTGCTGGTTATGAAGGAGGAATAGCATGGATTTTTCTATCGGCAAGTTGAGAGGATTGCAGCAGGTTGCTGACGATGACGGGTTCCTTACTATTTGTGCCATTGACCACCGGGGAGCGCTACAGCGAGCTATGAATGAGAAAGACCCTGATGCGGTAACTTATCAGGATATGGTTGACTTCAAGCTTGACCTGTGTCGGGCGGTGTCACCTTTCGTTAGTGCCGTACTGCTTGACCCCGTGTACGGTGCGGCGCAGGCAATAGCTGCGGGCATTTTGCCCGGGCACATCGGCCTTCTCGTCAGCATGGAGAAGACAGGATACTCCGGTGAAAAAACTGCCAGAATTACTGAACTATTGCCTGACTGGAGCGCAGGGAAGGCGAAGAGGATGGGAGCCTCGGCAGTAAAGCTCCTTGTCTATTTCCGGCCCGACTTGAAGGAGATTGCTGCGCGTCAGCTTGACCTCGTCGCCAGGGTTGCAGACCAGTGTATAAAAGAGGATATACCCCTCCTGGTCGAGCCGGTGAGCTACCCCGTTGAGGATGTTGGCGTGTCCTCGCCTAAATTTGCCGGGATGAAGCCCGCGTTGGTGATTGAGACAGCGCGCCGGATTACGGCCCTGCCCATAGACGTATTGAAGGCGGAGTTCCCGGCAAACATGAAGTTTGAGAAGGATGAGAAAAAGCTGCTGCGGTTATGTCAGGAGCTGGACCGGGCATCCCGATTGCCCTGGGTGCTTCTCAGTGCCGGTGCTGACTTTGACACGTTTAAGAAGCAGGTGGAAATTGCCTGTAAAGCGGGCGCTTCTGGTTTCCTCGCCGGGCGTGCCCTCTGGCAGGAGGGTGTTCAAATTCGGCCCAGGGAGGAGAGGATGGAGTTTTTTAAGACGACGGCGGCACCAAGAGTCAAGGAGCTGTCTGACTTGGTTAGGAAATTCGGTAAACCGTGGCATGTCAAGATGGGGAGCGAGACGGGGAAATTCAAGACATTAACCGAGCGCTGGTATCAGGAATATTAATTCAAGGCCTTATAGCGGAGTCGGGTGCTGTCATGAAGCAGCCTTTTTTACTCCAAATCTAGCCCCTTTCATGCCCGTGTAGGGGGCTACTTCTTCTCTCCAGCGTAGGTGGTCGCCGGTCCGGTGGTAAAATGGAAAATGGGTCTATCCACTCTCCTGAAGATTAACGGACAGTGCTTGAGCCCTTTCGGGATAACGACCACGCAACTTTGGGTGATTATATGTTTTTCGTCGCCCAGCCATAGCTCAACCTCTCCACCTAAATCAAACGGGTCTTCCTGGTTGGTTCCGAAAAAGCCTATGATTTCGTCGAAATCGTGTGTGTGCGGCTGGGGTACGCGGCTTAAATCAGACTTTTTCCTGAACCAGAGGCATTCCATGTAGAAGGCTCCCTCTATGACTTCACTGTCCAGGTACATTACACGGGTTGCTCTATCGGATACAAGTAGGCCTGGGGTTTTGGGTGATTCTGAGGCTCCCGGGCTCCAGCTAGCAGAGGCTACGTAAGGCTTTGGCTTGGTTATGATATATTTTCCATATTTTGTTTCAGCCATTTGTGATACCCCCCTATTTCGTATAATGTCATAACTTATTACTTTTATGCTCATCCTGTCAACTTTCCGGGGGGCACTAATGTGATTAATGCGTTGGAGCAGAGCATGTGCACTGAGGATGTTTGGGTTTAGACTTCTGGTCGGGGTGGCCGGATTTGAACCGGCGACCACCTGAACCCCATTCAGGTGCGC
>CAZRDI010000132.1:0-3487 GCA_964598825.1 uncultured Dehalococcoidales bacterium | reverse complement strand
CGTCTTATTCTATTATCAATAAAACTCACCGCGAAGAGAAGTAAAGCACTGATTAGTAGACTACCCAAGTCCAGATACTTTATACTTAATAGCTTGCTGACGAGAGCCGCAGACCCCCCGCCGATAATTGCCGCCAGTGCCCCCATGGGGGTGACTTTTAATCTATCCTTATAAAAGCCGGCGATTACCGGCATGATTAGTCCGGCGGTGTATACCGTGTAGGCAAAGAGCAGAGAACTTATTATCCCTCCCAGACGCCAGGCCAGTAATAAAGAAAGTACCCCCAGAACCACTATGCACCATCGGGAAAGAGACAGGTTTTTTTTCTGACTTAGTGATGGTTTAAACTTCTTGATTACATCCATTGTTAAAATCGTGCTGGCGCTCATTAAGCAGGTATCAGCCGAGGACATAACGGCGCAGAGCAGGGCAGCCAGAACTATACCGCCCATAAGCGAAGGCAGAACCTCTTTTATAACCATAGGTAGGGCTTGTTCCGATGAAATCTGGGGGAATAAAGCAGACGCCCCCATACCTATGGCTGTAATGCCCAGGGCAAAAGGAATGATAAGCAAGGCTGCCCAGAACACCGAAGCCCGAGCCACTTTACCGTCTTTAGCACAAAACAACCTGGTGTACATATCGGGTCCGACTGCATAAGTTAGACCGACCAGTAAAAGAAGCTTGATTAGTTCATACCCGTCGAACTGGGAACTAAGCGGAAAGGCAAACTGCTCCGGTGACAGGCTGCTTCTTAGCCCACTTAGCCCTCCGAGGCGCGATAGAACGAAGGCTAATCCGCCGAAGATGCCGATAAATATTATCACTGTCTGTAAGGTATCGGTTCGAATAATGGCGTGTTGACCACCCAGTACGGTATAGGCTATGAAGACCCCGGCAAAAATCACCATCCACAAAATGTTACTGCCGACTCCAAGAACGCTCATTATTGTCCCGGCAGCAGCAATCTGACCGGCGACAATACCTATCCAGGCGACTACAATAAGGATTGAGCCGGCTAATGCCACCCGTCCGTCATATTGTTTTTCCACCAGCTCGGGGAGAGTGTAAAGCCCGAACTCCCTTACTTTCCTGGCGAAGAAAATACCCAGAATCACCAGACCAACACTGCCTACCAGTAGCCACCATGCCCCGGTTAATCCCTGAGTAAAACCTCGCCCTGCCATCCCCACTGTAGCTGAGCCACCCACAATAGTAGCCAGTAGTGAACCGGTGATGAGTAGAGTGGAGCCTTTTCTGCCGGCAACAAAAAAATCGTCGGCATTCCTCGCTCTTCTCCAGCTGAACGCCCCTACCGCTATCATGCCCACGAAGTAAACAGCGATAACTATCAGGTGAATCATCCGGTCTCCTTTCTAAACTAAAATAGCCAAAAACTCCAGCCATCTAGAGTTTTGGCTCTTTTTAAGGTATACTTTAGCCGATGGAGGGTAAATAATCAAATGGAACAGGAGGGTAATACAATGGCGGACGGAAATGAAAGAGCCAGGGAGCATGTCCTTAAAACGACCAGGGATAGGGATGTCAAGTTAATAAGCCTGTGGTTTACGGATATCCTGGGCTTTCTTAAGAGTCTCGATATTACCCCGAGAGAGCTGGAGGAAGTGCTGGAGTATGGTGCGGGCTTTGACGGTTCATCCATTGAAGGGTTCGCCAGAATTGACGAGAGTGATATGATAGCTATGCCTGACCCGGCTACTCTCCAAATCCTGCCGTGGAGTCTACCGCAATATCCCGTAGCCAGAATGTTCTGTGACATACTGAAGCCCGGCGGAGAAGCTTTTGAAGGTGACCCCAGATATGTGCTGAAAAGAAACCTTCAGAGGACTATTGCTAAAGGTTACACTTTCAATGTAGGACCAGAACTGGAATATTTCTACTTTGAGAGTGCTGATGGAACACAAATTCTGGATGAGGGCGGCTATTTTGATTTAACGCCCCCTGATATAGCCAGTGACCTGAGACTGGAGACCATACTCGCTATGGAACAGATGGGCATCACCGTCCAGTATAGCCACCATGAAGTAGCGGCCAGTCAGCATGAGATAGACCTGCTTTATGATGATGCCCTGACTATGGCTGATAATATCATGACTTCCCGGTTGGTTATCAAGGAGATAGCCCAGAAGCATGGTATATATGCTACTTTCATGCCCAAGCCCATGTTTGGTGCTAACGGTAATGGTATGCATGTGCACCAGTCGCTATTCAAGGATGGGGAAAACACCTTCTTTGATGAAAAAGACCCGTATTATCTGTCCAGCATAGCTAGGCACTATGCTGCCGGCTTGCTGAAGCACGCCCCGGAAATTACAGCCGTGGTTAGCCAGTGGGTTAATTCCTACAAGCGCTTGGTTTCCGGCTATGAGGCACCTGTATACCTTTCCTGGGCAAGGAGAAACCGCTCAGATATGATCAGGGTTCCTGAATACCAGCTGGGAAAGGCAAACGCTACCCGGGTTGAATTCAGGGTTCCGGACCCTGCCTGCAACCCCTATCTGGCTTTCAGTGTAATGCTTGCTGCCGGCCTGGAAGGTGTTGAGAAAGAGTATAAACTGGCTGACCCAGTTGAAGAGAATGTTTTTGAGATGAGCGACGAGGAGAGAAAGCGAAGGGGCATAGGCAGTCTGCCGAGCAACCTGTCTGAGGCTATAAATTTAACTGAAAAGAGTGCGTTGGTAAGAAAAGCCCTTGGTAACCATGTCTTTGATAGCTTTGTCAAGAACAAGAAGATTGAGTGGGACCAGTATCGCACCCAGGTAACTGAATATGAGCTGGAACGATACTTGCCTATTCTCTGAGGACGCTTATATCAGCACTATCGCGTTGGCTTGTAGCCACCTATGAGGGCAATCTCTATGTTCTTACCGCAGTGGGGGCAGGTTGTAGTAATAGTGATAGGCTGACTCATTACGCGTTCAGCCACGGCGGTGACCATTGAGTCGATGTTGTCCAGACGCTGGTCCAGCATATCCAGACGCCGTTTAACTTGCTCCACATCCAGCGTCTCTTTTTCATCTACCGAGGCAGGGTTATTTTGCTCAGTCAAGTCCGTATCCTTCAAAGGAGTATAATCGGGTTAATTATAGGTAATGAGCGGTGTCATGTCAAAGGTCAGACGCTAAAATAGTATTGATTACACGAGCTACATAGCGTATACTGATTTGAAAACAACCGAATAATCGTATTCTATCTCAAAAAGGAGGAAGTATTAAAATGCCTGAGGTAGAAGTTGGCAAGGTGTCCGACTTTTTTGCCAGACCTGTGGTAGCCGGCATTGAGCTCACAGCATCCCTTAAGGTAGGGGACAAAATCCATATTGTGGGTCATACTACCGATATGGAACTGATTGTTGAGTCGATGCAGATTGACAATGCAAGTGTTCAAGAGGCTAAAGACGGGGACGCTGTGGGTATCAAGCTGAGCGATAGGGCAAGAAGAGGGGACACAGTCTACAAAGTTACCG
>CAZRDI010000131.1:0-3629 GCA_964598825.1 uncultured Dehalococcoidales bacterium | reverse complement strand
CACGTGTCCTATGTGCTCTTCAGAAATCCCGGGACCATCATCGGCAAGGGAAACCTGGATAACATCCCCCTCCTTTACGGTAGTAATGGTAATGGTACCTTTTCCGTGTGTTTCAAGCATGCCATGCTCGGCATTTACGATGATGTTCAGGAAGACCTGCTGCAAGTCAAAGGCATTAGCCGTGATTTCCGGCAGGTCAGAGGCAAACCGAGTATTAACCTCAATATTGCTTACCTTCTGCTCGTAAGCACGCAGTTCAATTACTGCTTCTATCGCTTTGTTTATATCTGTTAGCTGCCTCTCTTTTGGCTGCTTTCGGGCAAAGGTAAGGAGTTTTTTAACAATGTTAGCAGTGCGCTGAGCTTCCTTTTTGATGATTTTAATGTCTTCTTTAATGTCATCAGGGAGGTCTTTTCTTCCCACCAGCAAGTCGGAGAAACCGATAACACCGGTTAAGGGGTTGTTGAGCTCGTGAGCAATGCCTGAAACCAACTCGCCAATCGAAGCCAACCGGTCATTGGTGAGAATCTGCGCCTGCATCTGCTTACGTTCTGTGACATCTGAGATGATTTGTATCACACCGACGATTTGTTCATCTTGTTTAAGAGGTCCTGTACTGGTTTCATACCATGACGTACTCCCGTCAGGACCGGTTCCCACAATCTCATAGGTACCGACCTCTCCGGTGTGAAAAACGTTATCGATAACCCCTCTCACAGTCTCGTGATACTCGGGTTGGATGTAGTCATAAACACTCTTCCCGATTATACCTTCTGTGGCTAATCCCGATGCAACATGATTAATGAACTGTATTTTCCTGTCACGGTCAACCAGCATAATGATATTCGGAGCGTTATTTACCAGAGAGCGCCATTTTTCCTCCGATTCCCTCAGTGTCTCCTCCGCTAGCTTGCGCTCGGTGATATCCCTCACCACACTGCGGCTGGCAACCACCTGACCGTTCTTATCCTTTATGAGAGTGGCCGAGAGCAAACCATATACCTTTTTGCCGTCCTTTCTCTGGTAGACCATCTCTTCATTTGCAATGTCCAAGCCTTGTTTGAATCTCCTCTCAAACATCGATGCGGCTTTAGATTTCGACTCTTCCGCGTAAAGGTTGAAGACAGACATCGCACATAACTCATCTTCAGAATAACCAAACAACTGCTGGGCAGCCTTGTTGCTCTCCTCGATGAGGCTATCAGTACCTACCGAAACGTAAGCCGTGGGGGCGTTAGAGTATAAATCCCGGTACTTTTCCTCTGACTCAAGGATAGAATCCTCCAGCTCCTTCCGCTTTGTATCCAGAGCTATATTGTGTAGGGCAAAGGCGATATCACTAGCAACTTCATTGAATAAGCCCATTTCTTCATCCGTGGTAAAAACGCCTGAAATAGAGACATTCAGCAATCCGTAGACCTTTCCTGAATGCTCTAACCTGATTGTCACCGCTGCTTTGCCTTTCGACGTGCATTGTAGAGGACAACCAGTACACATTGAGGCCAGTTCATCAATTACTACTAGACGCACCTTTTCTAACGCTTGCCGTCCGCAAGCTGGAATATCACCAAGCTTTAGCTGCTCCAACAGGGGCAACAAATCCCTGCCCCAACCTGACTCGGCATGTACGAGTAGCTTTCCAGACTCCTCCAGCAGGGCAATCCAAGCACTGGAGTAGCTATTGGTACTGGTTAGGAAACGACAAGCCTCCCAGAGCAGCTTTTCACGGTTCTTTTCCCTGGTTATAAGCTGGTTCACATTGCGGATGGCTCGGAGGGACAGTGTCAGATGTTTTATCTGTTCCTCCGCCTGCTTGCGCTCAGTGAGTTCCTGTAGTAATTTTCTATTGGACTCCGCCAATTCGCTCGTGCGTTGCTTTACAAATTCCTCAAGCAGTTCCTTGTACTGCTCCGATACTTCTTCCGCTTCTTTGCGCTTACTAATTTCCCGGATGTTGCACTGAATTATTTTCTTATGGTCAACGTCATAAACATTGCTGATAAACTCCACATCAACAGATTTACCGTCTTTTGTTTCTAGCTTTAAATCTTCGTACCTGATATATCCTTCACTCTGCAACTTTTTGAAAGCATCCTCGCTTTTCGCAAGGTCTTTGAACAGACCGATCTCCCAGATTTTCTTACCCAGCAATTCCTCAGCAGTGTAACCCAATAAACCCTTGATAAAGGGATTAGAATCCGTGATTTGCCCTGTATCCGCATCGAGGATTAATATGCCATCTTGAGCTGTCTCAAAAAGACGGCGGAACCGAACCTCAGAAGCAGTTAGTATTTTCTTTAGCCTCTTTCGTTCGTCACTTTCAACCGTTCTCCAAAGGCCGTTTCGTTTGATGAGGGTGACCTCATGGTTGTTCATTATATCTAATACCTCAGATGATTCACATCTATCTAATGAATAGGTGCATATATCTATCATCCGATGTTCACCGATAACGCTATCCACAACCACTTCATATTCTCTAAAGGCTACCCAATCATCAGCCCCAAGCCAGGAGATATTTCCGGTGGCGCGAAGCCCATTAAATCCTTTTTCCAGAGCTTCCCTCTCTTTTTCAACCCAGCCCTGCGATACTTCCTCGGCATTGAATTTGCCCGACTTGGTATACCACTCACTATAGTCAAGTATCTCTATCTGATCCTTCTCAATATATCCATCTAGATTCTTTACCGCCTTCCTTAATGAGGCTTCTGCTTCCTTAACTCCCAGAGGTTCTGAAGTAACCCACATGCAGAACTCGTTGTTCTCCAGCCCCGCTTTGAAATACGGCACCAGAGTTTCAATCAAGTCATCTTTAGTCCGGTAGAATTGGCACATGTGTGTGCCCCAAGGAATATCGCCTATGGTATCAATTCCGGATTTTCTATACTTGTCTTCCACTCTCACCACCTCCTGTAATTTCAGGTTTATTGTATTAGCCACTGCTTACGACTCTACAATATCCAGGGCCGTCCACAGTCCGGCAGCCAGAGAATGACACACCGTAATATCAGAGAGGTTAACACCACGGCGTGTCAGCTTCCGGTCAATAGACGGGTCTCTCCTTGCTAATAATACCCGTGTGCCTGGCAGCCGTAATGTTTCGATTATGTCAGCGAGGTGCCGCACTGTCCCGGCGTCAATATTCGCCACACCTGTCATATCCACCAAAGCCACGGATAAGTCCCTCCATTCGCTGCGCTTACCCAAAAGGTCATTCAATTGCGACATGCCTTTGGTGCCCCGCTTGCCGTTTAATTGGAACACAAAAACACCGGGGTGCACTTCCACCCACCTATCTAATCGCTGCTCGTTTACCTTGTGTCCGTCTTTCAATTTTCATCCCTCCTAAAACCAGAAGGAGCCGAACCACTACACACAGACTAACTCAGATATTGAATACTTCCCCCTCTTTTAATATATCAATACATAGCCGCTTATACTCATATTTATCCCTCAACATCTGCCGGAATAATTCCTTTAAATCCCTCTTATGGTTGCTACCCCTTCGACAAAGCCGCGGACAGTGCTGACTATGTCCTCGTCTGTGAAAGGCTTCTTAAGCACAGTGAAAGGACCATACTCCATGGCCCTTCTCATCATGTCACTATCAGGATAGCCGGTTATGATAG
>CAZRDI010000130.1:0-3641 GCA_964598825.1 uncultured Dehalococcoidales bacterium | reverse complement strand
CTTACATCTTCACGCCAGAGCAGCGACCCGTTGCTGATAACAGCGATCCTGACTCTCAGTCCCTTTAGAACGTCTATTTCTTCACCAAGATTAGCATCCAGCGTAGGCTCACCGTCCGGAACAAAGGTCACGTAGTCTACTGGCTCTCGTTTCTCTCTGGCTCGTTTAAGTTTCGTCTTTGCCTGTTCTACTATCTTAGCGGTCTTATAGAATGACCTCGGCTCAACCTCTATCCTAAGGGTCTTCCCCAACTGACAATAGACGCAGGAGTAACTGCATATTTTGGGAGGAATATTGTTTATCCCTAGGCTGTGCCCCAATCGCCTGGACGGAACCGGGCCATAGGCAGCAGTATTCATCACCATCCTGACTCCATATGCTCTATTCTTGCCACCATTGCTGGCAGCACCGCCATCCCTGCTGACGCTTGCAGCCCCATGACCTTCGGTAGTTAGGAACACTAAAGCTAAGACCTATATCAGCAAGCCTTTGTAGCATCTCTCTTAGCAGGCCTAGGTCTGCTCTATCGTTGGGGGCGTCGTTGATTGTTATTGTTCTCCATGAGTAAGCTGGCCAACTTAATAAGCGGTCGTATTGCCATTTTTTCTGCTCATCACCGAGCACCTCGTATGCCTCATTTATCTCCTTGAACTTCTCCTCAGCTTCTTTGACATCATCCGGGTTGCGATCAGGGTGATAGCGTAAAGCAAGTTGGCGGAAGGCTTTCTTGATATCCTGAGCGCTAGCGCCTTTATTTACACCAAGAATACGGTAGTAATCCTTCAGATTCATGCTTACCCCTTCTTCAAGAAAATCTGGAGGCTCTTGATTTCTCCCACACCCTTCAGGCAGGAGGCCATAGCCAGAAGCACATTGCTTATGATTTGCTTAGGGAACATGGTCAGGGTTATAGGCATATTGTTGACGTAAAGCGAGGCCCGCTCCTTTTGCGGCTTTATGAAGCCTTTCTCCAGGAGGTCAGCCAAAGCTCCGCTATCTTCAAGAGAAAATTGTCTTACTTTGGTCTCCAGAGGCTCATCAGTCATAATGGCTATTTGTTTTTTGAGGACTGTGAGCGTTGGGCCTGCATCCTTACGGTGAACTTCTATCTTAGGTGCGCTTCCCTGCTTGAAGCCTTCTGCCAGGATAATGTCATAGTCTTCACCTAGAAGACTGGCTACTTCATCAATGGTTGCCTCTTGAGCAACAGGCTTGATAAGCACAATATTATCTGGCGAACTGACTGCCGTAGCTTCACTGCCGGCTTGAATATGGCGCCAGCTATCCTTACCGGGCTCGTCGAAGTCAACTCCCTGGGGGATATGCTTAATTGTAGCCACTCGATAACCGCGCGATTTCAATTCTTGCACTAGCTTCTCGATAACGGTTGTCTTGCCCGATTTTGATGTGCCAACTATAGAAACAACGGGGGGCATTATCTTATCCTCCTTAATACTTACGGTACGCTCTTTTCCGAGGCTCTCGTTTCATTGCGATGTAGTCTCTTATGGCAGCTTTGAGGGTATTTGCAGCCAGCAGAGCACAGTGCTTACTTTCGTCGGGCAGTCCACCTAATGCATCCAGTACATCGCGCTGCGTCGTTTTCTGGGCGTCGCTGATACTCTTGCCTTTGGTCATCTCAGTAACCATGCTACCAGAGGCAATGCTAGTACCACAGCCATCGGTCATGAAAGTAGCATCGGTAATGGCATCGTTGTTGACCTTGATCCATATTTCCATTGTGTCACCACATGGTCCGGCGACCCGGGCAAAACCATTGGCGTCCTCAAGGTCCCCCATGTTCCTCGGGTTCATGCTGTGCTCAACGACGGCTTCGGAGTATACCTTTCTCATTTCCTGCTTAATTAGTTCCTGAAACTTCTCCCATGATGAAGCCATAATATGCCTCCTTTAGCCGGTCCTGCCCGCCCCTCCTTTACCACTAGCTACTTATATGATAATCCTAGCCTCTCACCATCTTCGTCCCACATTTGGAACAGCTCAGCTTGTAGCAGGATATGCCTACCTGATGAGGCATCCTTGCTCCGCAGTTAGGGCAGACACAGTCTCCGATAGGGCCAGCTCCGAGACGCGTACCTCCCATCCTGCCGGCACCCTTGCCTCCCCTACCAGCGCCGCTGCCTGTACCAGAACCGCTACCCCAAGGAGGCCCCGTACCATCTCCTCTAGGCATAGTCTCACCTCCAATAAATAATGATTAGCTTTATACTACATTGGCGGCAATCCACATGTGCCCGTAGTGCAGGTAGGACAGCTTGTCTCCGAAGGCTCTGATGTGCTTGAGCCTGGGCTGAAGAATGAGGAAAACAGACGCTTCGGACTCTGGGCATTGCACTTAGGGCAATTTAGCTTGGAGCCATCCTCACCTATAGATTGACGGACTTCAAACTTCTCTCCGCACTGAGCACACTGATATTCATAGATTGGCACGATTGCTACTCCCTTTCTTTTATATCTCTTCGATGCGGCGCTGAATTTCAGATAGCTGTTGCGCCAGTGCCTGTGATTGAGCCTTGAGTGCTTCAAGCTTCTGCTCACGGGTCATCGGGGGAACCAAGGGTGCTGCCCCAGGAGCCCTTGTTGACGCTCCATAAAAGGGGTAGGATGCTCCTGCCCGACCATAATATGGATAACCATATCCTACTCTTGGGGGAGTTCCATAGCTAGCGAGACTCGCTCCTATCCCCCAAGGGCTACAAAATCCTCTGCCACCACCTGTCATTGAGCCCATCCCACGAGGGCCCGTGCCATCAAATCCTGGCATAATTTACCTCCTTTTAAATTATCTTCACTTCTCACTCTCCAGGTCGCGCATCCTGGTCTCTATCTGTTCCAGTTGTTCACTTACCGCTTCAGCCTGGTTTCTAAGGAAGTCAAGCTCCTGCTCCGGGGTTACCTGCGAGGCGAGGGGAGTGTTACCAAGAGCGGGTGACGTTGCTGTATAGGGAGGATATGAGCCCTGCCCGATACCAAATCCCGGGTTAGTTGGATACGGAGCCTGTTGATACGGCCATTGTGCTGGTGCTCCTATTGCACCGCTGAGGAAGTACTCGTGTCTTGGTAGCCCCCCTCTACCTATGCCCACATAGGGCCAGGGGGGAGAACTTCCACGGAAGCCAAATCCCATACCTCCTCTGAAACCGAATCCTCCCCCTCCCCCTCTACCAGATCCAAACCCTCTACCAAATCCGTTAGGCATATTTCACCTCCTATTTCTTTAACTCTTCAAGCCTCTTGCTGATGTTTTCGAGTTCACGCTCAAGTATTTTCGCCTACTCTTCCAGCATGACTATCTCCTGCTCCTTGGGTATAGGCGCCCACGGCCAAGCATAGGGTACTGCCGGCCAGTATCTGGGCAATCCCCAAGGATGCCAATATCCGTACCATGGCCACGCTGGATAGGGAGTACCAGCGTAAGGGTAAGCGTATGGGGATGCGTAGGCGCCCAGCCAGCAGGTCCCATTCCAAACGGCATTTCGCTCACCTCCTCTTCGCTACCTGTTGTTCTTGTTTAGTTTCGGTCTTGTTACCTGACAGCCGTTGCTGGCAATCAGGGCAATAGCCAACTAGACGCACCTCAGCATCGGTGACCTTAAATCCTTCCTCTCTACTGATTTTAG
>CAZRDI010000129.1:0-3672 GCA_964598825.1 uncultured Dehalococcoidales bacterium | reverse complement strand
CGAAGTTGAAGGCAGAAGCGAGCGGGGCAACATCAGCGGCTTGAACGGGCTCCTGGTGGGGCTGGCCCGGAAGAGGGGGCTTGAATCTATCTGTTTAATGGGGGAAGTACCGGACTACCTTTCGGGGGCTTCATTCCCCTACCCACGAGCTTCAGAATCGGTGCTGGAGGTTTTCGCCCGCCTGCTGGGGATTGATGTCAACTATGATGCCATTAATGAAATGGCATTCCAGATAGAGCATGTTATTGACAGCCTCTACGAAAAGTTCCCCCCGGAAATGAAGGACAGGATTGAGCGAAGAAAATCTATTATCCAGCCCAAACTAGAGGCGATAACTGACGAGGATGAGAAATGGATTAAGGAGCACATCGATGAGCTGCTCAAGGAGGGAGGCAGGGAAGATGAAGGATCCGTTTAAACTTTCCTGGCAGCCTGAGCTACAGGACTCATCCCTGATTGTCGGTTGGAGTATGGACACAGGTAAACTAGGAACAAAGGTAACCGATTGTCTGAACAGGAAACTTGCCAGTGAGAGCTTCTGCGAGATTGACCCGGTAGAGTTCTTCTCGCTGGGCGGGGTGATGGTTGAAGAAGACCTGGTCCAATTCCCGGAGAGTAAATTCTATGCCTCCCCCCGGAACAACCTGGTGATTCTTAAAAGCGCCCCACCCAGATATGAATGGTACCGATTTCTGAACCTCGTCCTGGATGTTGCCGAGCGCTACTGCCATGTAAAGGAGATAATTACAATCGGCGGAATGGTCTCTATAAACGCCCACACTGCCCCCAGAGAGCTGATGGGCACCTTCAACTCACCGGAGGTGAAACGCAACTTGAGCCATTACAACCTCGCCAGCGGAATGGAGTATGAAACGCCACCCGGGCAGAGACCCACCTTGAACTCCTTCCTGATATGGGCGGCGAAGAGGAGAAATATCCCCGGGTTCAGCCTGTGGGTACCAATTCCCTTTTACCTGATAACCGTGGACGACGCCAGAGCACAGAGGATGGTTCTCGAACTCTTCAATCAAAAATTCAGCCTGGGGCTTGACTTCAGCGAACTGGAAGAGGAAATCAAACGGCAAAATCAGATGATGGCCGATATGAGGAATGCCTCCCCCGATATTGACAAATACATCAGGAGGCTGGAGCATAATCTAATGCTCTCCAACGAAGAAAGCCAGAGACTGGTTAAAGAGATAGAGAAGCTCTTCCGGGAGAAAAGATTCTAATCCCGCCGATAACCCTGTTTTGATGAAAGAGATTCCGTCACTTTTGACTTATACATAATTTGTCACAAAACGCTTTAAGAGGGAGCAAGTCCAATGTCAAAATCGATAAAAATTACGGTAATAACACTCGTACTGGTGGTGTGCCTCGGTCTGTCTTTCTGGGGTGGCTGTGCTTCAGGCACCGGAACATCCCCAAGCGTGGATGAAGAGCTGAGGAGTGTAGAGCAAGCCTGGGAAATCATCTTCCGTGATTATGTAGAACCAGACAAGCTCGATGCCAGTACCCTGAGCCAGGGAGCTATCAAAGGGATGGTGGAGGCACTGAATGACCCCTACACCGACTACCTGGACCCTGAAACCTACCAACAATGGTTAAGTGACTTGGAAGCTAAATATGAAGGTATCGGCGCTTACGTAGGAGTTGAAGACGAACATATAACCATCATTGCTCCCATAGCTGACTCCCCGGCGGACAAGGCGGGCATCAAAGCCGGCGATATAATTCTGGAAATCAATGACGTATCAACCGCAGAGATGAGCCTGACGGAGGCTGTGCTTAACATCCGCGGACCGAAGGATACAGCAGTCACACTTCTTATACTTCACCGGGGAGAGACAGAACCTGAGGAGATTGAAATAATCAGAAGTGAAATTGAGCTACCCAGCGTATACTTCGAGATGATTGATGATATCGCCTATATCAATATCACCCACTTTGCCGAGCGCACTGACGAAGAGCTATCCCAAGTGCTACAGGATATGGCTCTGGAAATGCCCACCGGCATCATCCTTGACCTGCGCCATAATCCGGGCGGCCTCCTGCAAGTAGTGGTCAGTGTAACCAGCCGCTTCCTGGAAGAGGGCGCAGGAGAGGATGCCGTCGTTCACGTATTGGATAATCAAGGAGAGCAGACTACTTCAACGGTCAAGCAACAGGAAATAACTACTGACCTGCCCATGGTCGTCCTGGTAGACGGCTATAGTGCCAGCGGCAGCGAGGTACTGGCTGGAGCCCTGCAGGACTATGAACGTGCCGCCATTGCCGGCACTCAAACCTACGGCAAAGGCAGCGTCAACGTCATGCACGACCTTGAAGACGGCTCGGGGCTATATATCACCACTGCCCGCTGGCTTACCCCCAACGGCCGCCTCATAGAAGGCGAAGGCATAGAGCCGGACTACGAGCTTGAAGTCGAGGGGGATGATGCCATCCAGTGGGCTATAGACTACCTGAAGAGCAACGAATAATAGCTGGTAACCTGAGAAAAAGAAGGAGCCTTTACAATGCTGTCGTGGCTTTAGCTAAAGCTGAGTTTCCTGCTGCGGCTCAATCTTGCGCAGGTCATCCATGCTCTCAAGATAATCAATATATAGCACCCCGTTCAGGTGGTCAATCTCGTGCTCCAGGGCTTGAGCCAGAAGCCCGTCAGCCTTAATTCGTACCTCATTTCCATCCAGACCCTGCCCCTTAGCCCTGACTGACTCGGCACGCTTAATCTGTCCGACGTAACCGGGAACGCTAAGACAACCCTCACTTACCAGGCGCTCTCCCCTCCTCCGCACTATCTGAGGATTAATCAAAATTATATCATCCTCCTCAGGTATGCCGATAACAATCACCCGTAGAGACACGCCCAACTGTGGAGCCGCCAACCCCACCCCGGAAGCCGAGTGCATTGTCTCAATCATATCGCCTGCCAGCTTCTTAATTGAGCCATCAATAGTCCTTACCCGCTTTGCCTTCTGTCTCAGCACGGGCTCAGGAATACAATAAATAGGAATAATTGCCATCTAAACTCTCAACAATATTACACTACTGTGCAAATAGCCGTCAGTGTTTTAATCCCCCTAATTACACTATAGCTTCTATAGCCCTACCGGGTCAATGTCCACCGTCCAGCCACGAGGAATAGGGATTTCAGAGAGAAAAGCCGAAGGGTCAAAACCGCGAACTATGAGCTGCCACCGAAACCTGCCCCGCAGCCTGTGAATAAACGCCGGCGCCGGCCCAATAAAACTGATACCGTCTATCCCCCTTGAGTCTCTCTCCTCAATAAGCAGATGCCTCATTTTTTCCGCCTCTTTCCGGCACACAGCATCGTTAGCATGGGTATAAACGAGACTGGCCAGCCGGGCAAAGGGAGGATTATGAAGCTGGCGACGGTAGGCGATTTCCCGGTCGTAGAAAAGGACATAGTCATGCCTGGCTGCCGCCTGAATGGCATAATGTTCAGGGGAATAAGTCTGAAGAACAACCCGCCCTCCCAGAACGCCACGCCCCGCCCTCCCCGCCACCTGACTCAATAGCTGGAAGGTTCGTTCCCCGGCCCGGAAGTCGGGCAGGTTCAGGCCGCTATCAGCATTAACCACCCCCACCACGGTAACCAGGGGTAAATCTAACCCTTTGGCTATCATCTGGGTGCCAATCAGGACATCAGCA
>CAZRDI010000128.1:0-3812 GCA_964598825.1 uncultured Dehalococcoidales bacterium | reverse complement strand
CGAAGGGTTTCGGTGAAATCAATGCGCCGATTGAAATCTGTGGAAGGAAGGTAGAGCCGGGCGACTGGATTGTAGGTGATGAGAGCGGTGTCGTGGTTGTGCCGAAGGGTGTCGCCATGGAAATGGCTAACCGCGCTATTGACGTAAACGAAAAGGAAAACCGAATCCGCGAGGAGATTCAACGTGGCTCAACGCTGGGGCAAACCGCATACCTTCAGAAATGGGACGTCCGGAAATAGAGGCCGATAATGCCGTCAACGGTATATCCAACAGGAACCACTGTATATAAGCCTGAGAAATGCTGGAACGGCTATACAGTTTTCCAGGTCAGAAATATCGGCGCCACTCTGATTGATATGAATGGTAACGTAGCTAACCAGTGGCGTGGTCTGCGCGGCTTCCCCGGCCCTAACAAGGTTCTCCCCGGAGGCCATGTAATAGGGAGCACCAAGAGCAGAAACCCCAAATACGGATTCCAGGATAACGTAGACCTTATCCAGAGCGACTGGGACGGAAACATTGTATGGAAGTTTGACCGGTACGAGCTTGTTAAAGACCCCCATAGAAGACGGGCCTGGATGGCAAGGCAACACCATGATTTCCAGAGGGAGGGTAATCCGGTAGGATATTACGTCCCCGGCATGAACCCCCTCGTTAACAGGGGAAACACCTTAATGGCCTGCCACAAGAATCTAAAAAAAACCGATATCAGTGACAAGTTACTGCTGGATGATACCATTATCGAGGTCAACTGGGATGGGGAAATTATCTGGGAGTGGACATGCAGTGACCACTTTGACGAAATAGGGTTCAGTAAGAGGGCAAAGAACACTCTGGCGCGTGATCCCGGCGTGGTGGATGCCGGGGGAGGAATGGGAGACTGGATGCATCTCAACTCAGTCTCAACGCTGGGACCCAACAGATGGTTTGACTCAGGGGACGAGCGGTTTCATCCGGATAACATCATCTGGAGCGGCCGTGAGACCAATATCATGGCCATAATTGACAAAAAGACGGGGCGAATCGTCTGGCAAGTGGGCCCGGATTACAAAGCCACGTCAGCCCTGCGGAAATTCAAGCAGGCAATAGGCCCGCACCACGTTCATATGATTCCCAGGGGACTACCAAGCGAGGGGAATATCATGGTGTTTGACAACGGAGGATGGGCAGGATACGGCGCCCCTAATCCCGGCTCCCCCACCGGCAGGCGTAATGCCCTGAGGGATTATTCCCGGGTAATAGAATTTGACCCGGTAACGCTGGAGGTAACCTGGCAGTATCCGGCACAGGAATCAGGGTATGCTGCGTATATGCATGGAAAACGGTTATATAGCCCCCTTATGAGCTCCGCACAGCGTTTGCCGAACGGGAACACCCTGATAACGGAAGGTACTACCAGCCGCATCCTTGAGATTACGGCTGAGTTCGAGACCGTATGGGAATACCTTAGCCCGTATTACGACAAGAAGAGAGGGGAACGAAATGTGGTCTACCGCGCTTACCGGCTTCCCTACGAGTGGATTCCACAACTAGAGCCCCCGGAGGAAAAAGCCATACCTTGTATTGATAATAGCCGGTTCAGAGTCCCGGGTTCCCCAAGGCACAAGGTGCTGAATGTCACCAGGATAAAGAGAAAAAGCGGGCCTGCCAACTGACGGGTGTCAGTTCTGGAAATAGGGGGTGCCTAATGCTCAACCCTCGTAAAATAGATATCAAGACAGACAAAGGCACTTTATTAGAATTTCACTGTCTCATAAACTACGCATCTGATAGTCCGTGGGCAAGGGCAACGCCATTCGAGCAATATCGAGAGAAGTGGCTAAATACTTCGCAGCCAGAGGCATTCCTCAGAGATTTAGCTGAATCGCTAGCCGACGAGAGAACTATCGCCGAAATCTGGGAGGACTCTGGTGATATAGTTGGTTATCTGTGGGTAACTTTTTCAGAAATAGGGGACTACGGTATCACTATAGCAGAAGTAAAAGACATTATAGTAACAGATGACTATCGGCATCGCGGCATAGGACGAAAGATGATGGAACATGCTGAACAACTGGCACAAGAAAGGGGAGCAGATATCTTTCGCTCTGAAACAGGAATTGACAACACTGCTTCGCAGAAACTCCTTACAAGTTCTGAATTCAAACCTTATCACATTCTATATGAGAAACTTCTTACCAGGGAGAAATTAATTTAAAAACCACTTCATCATGCCTAATAAGAGTTATACGAGAAAGAGCCCGCTTCAGTAAAAGGTGTGTAAGAGGGGCTTCGCCCCTCTTACTAATTATCGCCCCCTCTCCTTTGAAGGAGAGGGGGATTAAGGGGGTAAGGTAGATAAGATTATGAAAGCAGTTGAAACTATAGCTGAGATGAGACGGCTCAGGGAAAAGCTTGCCGGGCCGGTTGGCTTCGTGCCCACCATGGGCTATCTCCATGAAGGACACCTCTCTCTGGTCAGGCAGGCTAAGAAAGAAAACCCTTCAGTGGTAGTCAGTATCTTCGTCAATCCCACCCAGTTCGGCCCGCAGGAAGACCTCAAAAGCTACCCGCGTGACACTGAACGCGACCTCGCTTTATTAGAAAAGGAAGGGACTGACATTGTCTTTATGCCTTCGGCAGCCGAGATGTACCCGGCACGGTTCAGCAGCTGGGTAGAGGTAGGTGAGATTACCAGAAGGCTGGAAGGCGCTTCCCGCCCCACCCACTTCCGGGGAGTTACTACCGTCTGCGCCAAGCTGTTCAACATTGTCCAGCCGACCAAAGCCTACTTCGGACAGAAAGACGCTCAGCAGTTAATAGTCATTAAAAAGATGGTAGCCGACCTGGATATGAACCTGGAGATAGTCGCCTGCCCGACAGTGCGTGAGCCTGATGGCCTGGCCATGAGCAGCCGTAATACCTACCTCAACCCCGAGGAGCGAAAGGCAGCCACAGTGCTCTACCAGACACTTACTCTGGCAAAGCAGCTATGGTCGCAGGGGGAAAAGGATGCCGAGCGCATACGGCAGCAGATGACGGCACTCATCCAGAAACAGCCGCTGGCAAAAATTGACTACGCCAGCACGGCCGACACCGAAACTCTGGATGAACTGGATACAATAAGCCCTCCCGCCCTGGTATCAATGGCAGTGAGAATCGGCAAGACGAGACTTATAGATAATATAGTGCTATCATAGTACCATAGATATTTAAGGGGGAAAGAATGGCAAAACTAACCGCAGAGATGAAAGAGGTTGCAACAGAGGCTAAAGTTTTCGTGCTGGCCACGGCCACCAGGGAGAGTAAGCCAAACGCAGTACCTATAACCTTCGCTAAGGTGCTCTCCGACGAAGAGATTCTACTGATGGATAATTTTATGCAGAAGACGGTGCAAAATATAGAGGCAAATCCATCAGTGTCAGTTTCAGTCTGGGCAAGCGGTAAGGGGGGGTACCAGTTTAAAGGCAATGCCAGAATTGAAACATCGGGAAAGGTTTTTGACGAGGGAGTCCAGTGGGTTAAATCCAGAGCGCCCAAGCTCAGCCCGAAGGGTGCCGTGATTGTAAAAGTGGATGAAATCTATATAACGACTGGTGGACCCGATGCCGGAAAAAGGGTAGCCTAGTCTTTATATATAATAATGTAGAGCGCTAATGTAGAGCGCCGCACAACTTTATTTATTGACTAATAACCCCTTCCATACTACAGTATAAGCAGGTCAAGTAAACCGGGTGACCGCCCGCCTCAGGCGGGAGGAAAGTCCGAGCTCCACCGGGCAGGGTGCTGGGTAACGCCCAGGAGGGGTGACCCTACGGAAAGTGCCACAGAAA
>CAZRDI010000127.1:0-3912 GCA_964598825.1 uncultured Dehalococcoidales bacterium | reverse complement strand
ACGGCAGCACATCGTCCAATAACGCCATCATGTCCTCCTGCATACCGGATATAATATGGGAATATGTGGCCGTGGTAAAGGCTACGCTCGCACGATAGATGAAGAACATACATAGTGCTATAATTTGAGTTAATGTAAGCATAAGGGGGTTAAAATGCTTATAACTCTTTCTGTGTTATAATTTGAACAGGAACCGACATTTGCATGCGAGGGAGGTAAAGGATATCATCCACTAAAGCTCTTTCCAGCGAGATGAGCCAAGGGGCAAAAATACACTGCTTCCCTTGTAGTTTAGAGAGGTTCTCAGGAAAGCTAATAGTCCAAGGCTGGTTTTTGGCTGATAGCGCACCTGCATTCAAGTAAGTGGTGCTAAAGTTCTTGAGCAGGAGGTAAGCAGAGTTTAAGAGTTATGACAAAGAAGAGAAGCTGTATAGTTAGTGTAGATTGTGGCACCCAATCTAGTAGGGCAATTGTTTGGGATACTGAAGGGCATGTCCTCTCTCAGGGCAGCTGTGATTTAGAAGTGCTTAGTCCCCACCCTGGATGGAGTGAGCAGAGAGCTGAATCGTGGTGGGAGGCTACCTGTATTGCTATTAAGAAAGCTATAAGTGAGATTGATTTGAATACTATCGCCGCTATGGGGATTACCCACCAGCGGGAGACCTTTGTTCCTGTTGCATCAACCGGTAAGCCTTTAACGAATGCGATTCTTCATCTGGATCAGCGAAGTTCAGATGAAGTCAACTTCGCGCAGCAGAAAATAGGAGCTAACAAAATTCAGCAAATAACGGGCAAGGTGCCCTGCCACATCCCTAGTTGCTATAAAATAGCATGGATAATGAATAAAGAACCCCAGATTAGCAAAAAAGTTCATAAATACTTAGATGTTCAATCGTACCTGCTTGGTCATTTAATCCAGAGATATGTTACCTCCTACGTAAGTGCTGATTCGTTCTCTTTGATTAACATAAAAAGCAGAACTTGGGATCCTGACCTAATGAAGCATTTTCATTTAAGAGAAGAGCAACTCCCGGAACTTTGTCCACCGGGTCAAATTGTTGGAAGGATAACCAAAAAGGCTTCAGCTGAAACTAATCTGCCCGAAGGTCTTCCGGTAGTTTCCGGGGCAGGAGATGGTATATGTGCTGCATTGGGAACCAATGTCGTCAAGGAGAATCAAGCTTTCTTATATGTAGGCACATGGACAGTTTTAGGGATTTATAGCCCGAATTACGTTGTGAATAAAGCATTCCGCACATTGTGTGGATGCATACCGAACTCATACATCTTAGAGGGTAATGTTGCAGGGGGCTATCTTATTAGATGGTTTATTGACAGATTTCAAAGCGGTAATCTTACCGACCTGAAGGAAACCCCTGAGGAGATTCTAGAAAGAGCCGCTGCAAAGATTACACCAGGAGCAAATGGATTGATGACAATTCCATATTGGGCGGGAGGAAGTTTAGCACCTTACTGGGACCCACGAGCTAGAGGGATAACACTTGGCTGGTCAGGTGTCCACTCAAAGGCACATTTTTATCGTTCTATCCTCGAGGGAATTACCTTTGAGCACAGACTTTTAATAGATAATATGACCGATTGCCTAAATACTAAGGTCAATACTTTGATCTTTATCGGGGGTGGGGCAAGGAGTCGTTTATGGGGGCAGATTATTGCTGATATCATGGGAGTGCCTGTGTCAACATCCGAAACCATCGAAGCCACAGCCTTAGGAGCTGCTATCTTGGCTGCTGGTGGTGCAGGTATCTACCCATCCATTGCGGAGGCTTCAAATAACATGACAAAAATTAGTGTAAAATACCGGCCAAATGAGGAAAATCAGAGGCTTTATAACCGATTGTACAATCAAGTTTATAAAGGTCTCTATCCCAAGGTGCAGGCTTCGATTAATCACTTGGCTGAAATAACAAAAGACAGCCCGCAGGGAGATGAGAATGGCTAGAACGATGAAAGCTGCAGGGCTCTACGGTGTTGGCGACATACGAGTAACGGACATTCCAAGGCCGTCCACCGGAGCAGGAGAAATTTTGATAAAGGTTAAGGCAGCTACAACATGCGGTACAGATTTGAAAATGTATACCAGGGGTAATTATCCAGGCGTAGAGTTACCTTTTATTCCCTGGGGTCATGAGTCAGCAGGCATCGTGGCAGAGGTAGGTGCGGGAGTGAATACTTTCAGAGAAGGGGATAAAATAACCGCACATAATACAGCACCTTGCTTTCACTGCTTTTATTGTAAAAAGGAAAGATACGAATTATGTGAAAACCTGACCCACAGATGGGGAGCATATGCAGAGTATGCCATCATTCCTGCGCCAATTGTTGAAACAAACACCTTTAAGATACCAGACCACATATCCTTTGCAGAAGCAGCCATTATTGAGCCTCTTGCTAGCGCAGTTCACGGTTCGGCAGAAGCAAATATTGGGGTAGGAGATAGAGTTGCCATAATTGGGGCTGGCGCTCAAGGCCTTTTTCACATTCAATTAGCCAAGCTCTCCGGAGCTGACAAAATAATCTCCATAGATGTTATCGATTACAGACTAAATCTAGCCAAAGAGCTTGGAGCAACACTGACCATTAATGCTAAAGCGGGAAATGTTGAAGAAAAGGTGAAGGAATTGACAGACGGCAGAGGGTGTGATGTCGTGATTGAAGCGGTAGGAAAACCGGAAACTTGGGAACAGGCGATTAGTTTAGCGAGGAAGGGTGGAACGGTGATTGAATACGGGGGATGTGCTCCAGGGACAACTATGACTGTAGATACGAGGAAGCTACATTATGAAGAGCTGAATATAAAAGGTACCCATCATACGACTCCCGGATATGTCCAAAAGACATGGAACCTAATTATAAGCGGACAGATAAGGTTAAAACCAATAATAACGCGGGAAATGAATTTAGGCGATATCGCTGAAGCTTATAAAATCCTCAGTGGCAATGGAAACGAGATCAAGATAGCGATAATACCTTAATCTATTATCGATTTTCTAAGGTAAGAAAGATATGGGAGAGAACAGCCATGAAATTAGAAAGATTAAGAGAAGAAGTTAGAGCAGTATGTGTTGACCTTTATAAAAATGGTTTGGTAAGAAATATGGGTGTGGGTGGCAACGTAAGTGCCAGAGACCCAGAGAGCGGTTTGGTTGCTATTACACCTTCTCAGATTAGGTATGACACAATGACATGGGACGACATATTAGTAGTTGATGCTAAGGGAAAGATCGTAGAAGCAAAACCTAATCTAAAGCCTTCTACGGAAACCCCTACTCATCTGTTAATCTATGAGGAATATGGCGAAGTTAACGCAGTAATCCATACTCATTCACTCTATGCAAATATTTCGGCTACGCTTTATGATGAGGTTCCCCTTGTTCATGTTGAGCAGCCTTTCCTCATTGGTAAACCAATACCAGTATCAGAATATGTAGCACCCGGGACGGAGGAAATGGCAAGAGCAGTCGTAGAAAAACTTAAAAATGTGCCCGCGATGATTCTTCCTAACCATGGACCCGTAGTAGTGGGCAGGGACCTTTCAGAGGCGCTAAAACGCGCTTTGACAGTGGAGGACGCCTCAAGAATTTACTATAGTGCGTGTTGTATAGGAAAACCTCGGCTAATACCCTTATCTTCTAGCCATCCGTTAACTGCCACCCATTGAACAAGTATCGGATGAGCACTTCGACCTGAAAATGGTTGAGGATATTCTCGAGAGGTTCCCCGCTGATGAAACGGGAAGCCTTAAAGTGCTTTTAACCTCGTGTGTTGAGCATAACAAAAAGCACGGGGATAAATTCAACAGATGGCTGGAGAAAGCTGATAAGTTGGAGGGTAATCCAATCTATAAAAGCGCATTACAAGCAGCACAAGAGGTAGAGAAAGCCAACGAAC
>CAZRDI010000126.1:0-3958 GCA_964598825.1 uncultured Dehalococcoidales bacterium | reverse complement strand
CTCCAGAAAGCCCAGTTGCAAAAGATAAGGTTCATAGATATCCATAATAGTATCTGCCTCCTCGCTGATGGAGGCAGCAATAGTATCTAATCCCACCGGCCCCCCGTTAAACTTGTCAACGATAGTACGCAGAACCTTGTGGTCTGTCTCATCCAGACCTATAGAGTCAACCTCAAGCTTAGATAACGCCTCAACTGCCACCGATTGGCTGGCTACACCATCTGCCATCACCTGTGCATAGTCCCTGACCCGTTTGAGCAGCCGGTTCGACACCCGTGGTGTACCCCTAGACCGACGGGCTATTTCCTCCAGCCCCCCGGCCTCCGCCTCTACCTGCAAAATGCGGGCCGAGCGTTCGAGGATTGCCTCTATAGATGTCTGGTCATAGAAATCAAGACGGTACACGGCACCGAACCGGTCCCGGAGAGGTGGGCTGAGCATAGCAAAACGGGTAGTAGCACCAATCAGGGTAAAGGCAGGCAGGTTTAAGCGCAGGCTTCTGGCACCGGGCCCCTTGCCTATAATAACGTCCAGAGCAAAGTCCTCCATAGCCAGGTATAATATCTCCTCCACCGTCCGGTTGAGGCGGTGGATTTCGTCAATAAAAAGTATATCCTGACTGCGCAGGTTGGTTAAGATAGCCGCCAGGTCTCCGGTGCGCTCTACTGCCGGACCCGAGGTAACTCTTATATTAACCCCCATCTCAGCAGCTATGATATAAGCCAGGGTGGTCTTACCCAGACCGGGTGGGCCATAGAGGAGTACATGATCCAGAGCCTCACTCCTCCCTTTAGCCGCCGTCATAGCTATACTCAAATTGTCCTTGACCTTGGTCTGCCCGATGAAGTCATCAAGGCACTGTGGTCGCAGGCTGGTATCAAGGGGTATGTCTTCGGCACCAGGTTTGCCCGATATAACACGAGCCATTTTAACCTCACCCTCCAATTCCGCATTATACCACATATTCACCAGAGCCAAGACAAGCCAGTAATAAAAAAGAGCCGCCCTAATTAAGATAAGACGACCCTTCTATTAAAACAAATAGTGATGCAAAGTGACTTTAGACAGCCAGCCTCCCTTCCTCTTCTTCAATAGCTATAAGCCTTCTCTCTTCCTCATCATGCCCCTCACCGTCTGACAAACCTGGCACCTCATCGAAGACTGCATAGCGGGCCGGGATAAGCTTACCAATAATCACGTTTTCTTTAAGCCCAATCAGCTTATCTATCTTGCCATTGACTGCAGCTTCGGTAAGCACCCTGGTGGTCTCCTGGAAAGAGGCGGCTGCCAGCCAGCTACCAGTGCTTAACGAGGCTCTGGTTATACCCATTAATACAGTGTGAGCGGTAGTCGGTTCACCCCCTTCGGCCAGCACTTTAGCATTAACGTCCTCATACTGGAACCTGTCTACCAACTCTCCGGGCACCAGCTCAGTGTCACCCGAGGAATCAATACAAACCCTGGACAGCATCTGGTGAGAGATAACTTCAATATGCTTGTCGTTTATATTCACCCCCTGAGAGCGGTATACCTTCTGCACCTCGTCTACCAGGTATTGCTGGACTGCTTCCTTACCCAGAATGCGTAATATATCCTGCGGATTGCAGGAGCCATCGGTAAGCTGCTGTCCTGCCTTTACGGAGTCATCAGTCTGAACACGAATATGAGTAGCAGCCGGAACGACGTATTCCCTCTCTTCATTCTCCTCATACATGATGGACACATGCCCATTGTCAATAGCTACCTCACCGGCAACACGAGCTAAGACAGGTTGAGTCTCAGCGGTCAGGTCTGCTGATTTCGGTTTAGCCTTCTTTTTAGGGGCATGGCGGGCTAACACCTCTCCTATATCCACCAATTGACCGTCATTCACCACAACCTGCCAATCAGCAGGCAGCGAATATTCGTCACGGAATACATCAGAGCTAGTAACCTTAATCCTTCCACTCTCCTCACTCTGAATTACCTCAACCACTCCCTCTATTTCTGAAATGATAGCCTGTGCCTTAGGCGGTCTTGCCTCAAAGAGCTCCTCAACTCTTGGCAGACCGGTGGTAATATCAAGCGCTACCACGCCACCAGTGTGGAAGGTACGCAAAGTCAGCTGGGTGCCCGGCTCACCAATGCTCTGGGCAGCAATTATGCCCACTGCCGTGTTGAGATCAACCAGATGCCCACGAGCAAGGTCTCGCCCATAGCACCGTTGGCAAGCACCCTGTCTGGACTGACAGGTAAGGGGAGACCTGACATGAATCCTGGTTACTCCGGCAGCAATAATCTCTTCTACTTTCTGCTCATCAATCTCCTCATTCCGGTCAATGATGATTTCTCCGGTATCAGGATTAACTATCTTGCTGGCAGCCAACCGACCAACTACCCGCTCAGATAGTGACGGCAACAGACCCTTTTCCTCCGGTTCAGATATCCATAGACCATCTCCGGTTCCGCAGTCCTCCTGGAGAGTGATAACATCCTGAGCAACATCAACGAGACGCCTGGTGAGGTAACCACTACCTGAGGTCCTCAAGGCAGTATCAGCCAACCCCTTGCGAGCACCATGGGTAGAGATAAAATATTCCAGGACACTAAGCCCCTCGCGAAGGCTCGCCTTGATAGGAAAGTCCATTATTCTACCTGAGGGGTCGGTTATCAAGCCACGCATACCCGCCATCTGCCTTATCTGAGAAATGTTACCCTTTGCTCCTGATGTCGCCATCATATAAATACCACTGTCACGGTCAAGGGTTTCGGAGATAATATCAGTAATCCTATCAGTGGTCTCCATCCACACTTCCACGACACCGTTATACTTTTCATCCTCAGTGATTAAACCACGATTATACTGGCTGGCGATAATGGCACTCCTTTCCTCCGCCTCCTCGAGTAGTTTGGGTTTGCTCTGAGGAACCTCAATATCGCTCATAGCAATGGTAGCGCCCGATTTGGTAGCATACTGGAAACCCAGTTGTTTAAGACTGTCCAGCACCACTGCCATATCCTCATTACTCAGCAGCTTATAGCAATCGGTTACTACCTGCTTTAAGCTTGATTTATCAACTACCTTGTTGTAGAAGCCCAGCTCCGGTGGCAAAATCTCACTAAACATAATACGACCGACGCTTGTCTTAAACCTTCGCCCGTTTTCCGCCTGGTCCCTGACCTCAATCTCGGTCCTGAAGTCAATAACACCAAGTTCGCAGGCAAGCTTTGCCTCTTCAAAACTGCCGAAAAGGGCACCTTCTCCCTTAGCACCAGGTTTAATAACAGTCAAATAGTAACAACCGAGAACCATATCCAGGGTCGGCGTTATTATCGGCTCGCCGCAAGATGGTAGCAGCATATTACGGATACTGAGCACCATCTCTCTGGCTTCTTTAACCGCAACCTTAGACAGAGGGACATGGACTCCCATCTGGTCACCATCAAAATCAGCATTGAAAGCAGAACATACCAGGGGGTGAACCTGAATAGCACTACCATCAATGAGAACCGGCTCAAAAGCCTGGATACTAAGCCGGTGCAGGGTAGGAGCCCGGTTAAGCAATACTGGTCGCTCTTTGACCACTTCCTCAAGTATGTCATATACCTCCGGCTTAGCCCTCTCCACCAGCCGTCGAGCACTCTTAATATTATGGGCAAGTCCCTGTGCCACCAGTTGGCGCATAATAAAGGGCTTAAATAGCTCCAAAGCCATCTGTCTGGGCAAACCGCACTGGTGAAGTTTAAGCTCGGGACCAACAACAATGACCGAGCGCCCACTATAGTCAACCCGCTTACCCAGTAGATTCTGACGAAAGCGCCCCTGTTTACCCCGAAGCATGTCTGAAAGCGACTTTAATTTGTGCTTACCACTGACGGAGATAGCATGTCCCCTTCTTCCGTTATCTATAAGCGAATCTACTGCTTCCTGGAGCATCCGCTTCTCGTTACGGATGATAATCTCGGGAGCGCCGATTTC
>CAZRDI010000125.1:0-4048 GCA_964598825.1 uncultured Dehalococcoidales bacterium | reverse complement strand
AACTGGGAGGCAGAGAGCCGATAACCGTCAGCCATGCCTATAAGAAAATTGCCAACACCATCAGCACCGACCCACGTTTAGGGCAAAGGCTTTCCGACATCCAGCAAGAAATGCATCAAACCGAAGAACGCTAACCTGCTGATAGACTATACTAAGGCCCAGGCTACACCCCCCCCAGTACTATAAACAAAATATACATGAACTACAGACAACCTACACTGGCTCTCGACCCCTGTCCTTCCCGAACTTTTCTTGTTACATGCACTATATTAGTACTACTGTTATTCTAACTAAGTATATTGTCTATTCATTAGAGTATAATAATATATAAGCTTATAGTAAGATTACCAGAGAAAAGATGTTAGATAGAAAAGAGTTAACGGTAAAAGCGGGTGATGGAGGAAGCGGAGCAGTAAGCTTCCGTCGGGAGAAGTTTGTTCCTTTTGGCGGGCCCGATGGGGGTGATGGAGGCGAAGGGGGCGACGTGATAATTCTCGCTGACCCGGCTGTTGCCAGTCTGGGTGGGTTCAGGCGAAGAAAATTCTACAGGGCTGATGGTGGTGAGGGTGGCAAAGGTCAAAGGAAGCATGGCAAGAAAGGGAAAAGTCTGGTACTGGCAGTTCCGGTCGGGACTGTAGTTTTGGATAAGACACCGGTAGCCGATGACGCGCTCATTGCTGACCTAGAGCAGCCTGGCCAAAAAGTAGTGGTAGCAAAGGGGGGTAAGGGGGGATGGGGCAACACTCATTTTACTTCGTCAACTACTCAGGCTCCACGGATTGCTCAGAGGGGTGAGATTGGAGAGGAACGTTCCATAATATTGGAAATGAGGCTCATCGCTGATGTTGGTATTATCGGTTATCCCAATGTGGGCAAGTCCACCCTGTTAGCGGCTGCTTCAGCCGCCAAGCCCAAAATAGCCGGCTATCCGTTTACTACCCTCGAGCCTATCTTAGGCGTGGCTGAGGTCGGGCGTTGGAACTTCGTTCTGGCCGAGATTCCGGGGCTGATAGACGGCGCTCACCTTGGACGAGGTCTGGGGCATGATTTTCTACGCCATATTGTGCGCACCAAAATACTTGTCCACTTGCTAGATGGTAATTCTACTTCTCCAGCGGAGGATATGGTGCGAGTAAATAATGAGCTCAGCCTGTTTGACTTGGCTCTGGCTCGGAAGCCGCAGCTTGTGGTAGTAAATAAGATTGATTTGCCTCAGGTGCAGGCTCGCCTGACCGAGATAGAGGATACCTTTAGCAGTGCTGGCATAGCGGTTCTTTTCGTTTCGGCGGTAACGGGGGAAGGCGTTCCTCAGCTTATGGCTGAAACTTTAAAGGTATTAAACCGGGTTACTGCCGAGGCAGAAGTGAGCAGAAAGGTTCCCAGAAGGGTCTTTCGTCCTCAGCCCAGGGGTATGGGGGCCAGCGTGCGTAAGGAAGGGGGCATCTTTGTTGTGGCGGCACCGGAAATCGAGCGCATTATTGCCAAGACAGGCATGACCGATTCCGAGATACGCTGGCAGCTCACGGGGCAACTCACCAAGCTGGGTGTTAGCAAGGCTTTGGAGAAAGCCGGAGTGAAGCCCGGTGATAAAGTTCGTTGTGGAAGTATGGAATGGGAGTGGTAGCAGAGTGAATATAGGAGTGCTGGGGGGGACTTTCGACCCCATCCATAATGGACACCTGCTGGTGGCTGAAGAGGCACGGGTTCAGCTTAATCTAGCCGAGATTCTATTTGTGCCCACTGGTCGGCCCCGGCTTAAGGTGAACAATTCTGTTTCGGCTGCCGAGCACCGTGTTCAGATGGTGCGTCTCGCCATTGTTGATAAACCTTACTTCAAGCTATCTACCATTGAGGTAGAACGGGCGGGTCTCTCCTATACTGTTGACACTATTGCCGAGTTGCAGGCCCAATTTGGTGGTGAGGCTGAGATTTTTTTCATTTTGGGCTGGGATGCTCTAGGTCAGTTCCCTCACTGGAGGGAGCCGTACCGGATTATTGAAATGTGTCGTTTGGTGGTAGCGCGCAGGCCGGGCTGTTCGCTTCCTGACCTTGAATCTTTAGAAGCCGTTATCCCCGGTTTGTCTCGGAAAGTGCTGCTTCTGGATAAGCCGGAAGTGGCTGTTGATGCCACGGATATAAGGGACCGTGTTGCCCGGGGGTTATCTATTAGCCGCCTCGTCCCTGAGCCGGTAGTCGAGTACATACAGCAGCATAAACTGTATGTGGCGCAATAGAAAGGGGCGGTTCGAGAAGATAAAGAAGGGCTTACCAAAGTTTCAGGCTTTGGTAAGCATATCGCCTTTTTGGTCAAGAAGCTAAAGAGCTAAATATCTAGTTTTCTGGCACTTCGGGCGTGGGCTGGTCCTCAGAGGTTGTGTCAGGGGCCGTATCAGGAGTTGCATCGGTGGTTGTATCCTGTACCTCCGGTTCACTTACCTCGGGCTTACTTACCTCAGTAAACCCTGTCCTAAGGACATGAGTCGGCACGTATGGGAGTAAGGCTAAGTGCCGTGCTCTCTTGATGGCTACCGCCAGGGTGCGCTGGTGCTTAGCGCACGTGCCGGTTTTACGGCGCGGCTCTATCTTCCCTCTGTCCGATATGAAGCGATGTAATTTTGTAGGGTCTTTGTAATCTATCGCCTCAGCTTTGTTCTCACAGAAGGAACAACGCCTGCGTCTGGGTGTATATCTTGACCCGTCACGCCTTCTTGTCCTAGGTCCGCTACTTTGTCTTTGCCTTTGTATTTGTCTTGCCATTCGTTATAAGTTTCTACTTAATGCGTTTTAAGGAGAAAAGTCCTCCACTTCTAGGTCGTCGCTCTCACCTTCCCCGGTCTTATCCTCGGGAAGAGGAGCCGCTGCTTGTTTATCAAGAAAGGTTACCCTGTTGGCTATTATTTCGGTTCGCTGATGTCTTTGCCCATCCTGGCTCTCCCAGGAGCGTGTGTGTAATCTGCCCTCGGCGTAGACAAGCCGGCCCTTCGTCAGAAACTGATTGCATTGTTCAGCCAGCTTACTCCAGGCGACTACGGTAAACCACTCTGTCTCTTCTTTACGTTCGCCCTCAGGGGTAGTGTAAACTCGATTAGTAGCAACACGGAACGAGGTTACCGGGTTGCCATTCGGGGTGAAGCGCATTTCAGGTTCACTCCCGAGATTACCGATGATCATTACCTTATTTAAGCTTGCCATTGTCTTAACACTCCTTTTACCCTCCCCAAACACCTGTAAGAAGTAGGCATTCCTCTTAGTTAACTGTCCAATTTTATCAGCAGGTGCCGTAAAACATCCTCGGAAATCCGCAGGCTCGCCTCCAGTTCTTTGCTTATCGTGGGCTTTAATTTGAACCGGGTTAACACATAAGTGCCCTCTCCAAAATGCTCTATGGGATAGGCCAGTCTTCTTTTACCCCACCGGTCTACCTCGGAAACGAGACCCCCGCTATTTGTGACAAGCTGACTTATATTGTCTATTATACTATCAAATTTCTCTTCTACAACCTCTGGATTGATAATCAATACCATTTCGTAGTCCCGCAGCTGTTCATCTTCTACTTCTGCTTTTGCTTTTTTCCTAGATACCATCTATTCCCCCCAAAAACCTTACGATACACATTATACCATACACCAAGAAAGAAAAAGAATACAAGTGCCCCCGGTTTGTTTAAATAGTGGTTAGTTGACACAGAATGTTGCCCCTGATAGACTTTAGTTAAGGTATTTTTGAGTCGGCAAGGCCCCGTGGTGTAGTGGACTAACATGCCACCCTGTCACGGTGGAGATCGGGGGTTCGAATCCCCCCGGGGTCGCCACTTCCCCGATGTGATATTTGTGGTCAGGTCTCAAGACATTTAAACCCTCCTATCGTTATTTCCTGGCAATTCCCCCGTATGAGCGCATTGCAACCCGAGTGTTAAAGAGCCGGGCATTGACAAAACCTTCTCAAAGTAACAGTATGGTTGAGACCTGACAAGGTGTATTCCGAGTGGCACAGGGGGGTGAGAAATGCATATCGGGGAACTTCAGCAGATTATTAAACAACGAGATTA
>CAZRDI010000124.1:0-4478 GCA_964598825.1 uncultured Dehalococcoidales bacterium | reverse complement strand
TTGGCCAGCATCATCGCTCCCTCTGCCGTGCCACCTATGCCTAAGCCGACAATTACTGGCGGGCATGGTTTGCCTCCGGCTTCATCAACAGTTCGCACGGCAAAATCAATGATACCCTGACTGCCATCGCCCGGTTTGAGCATAGCCAGGCGGCTCATGTTCTCGGCACCGCCTCCCTTGGACATAACAATAATCTTGACCCGGTCACCGGGGACGATTTCCGTATGGATTACCGGCGGGGTGTTGTCTCTGGTATTTACTCTGGCTGAGAACGGCTGGCTGACTATGGATTTGCGCAGGTAGCCTTCAACGTAGCCTTGGCGTACTCCCTCTTCTATGGCGGTATATAGGTCACCACCGACAATGTGAGTTTCCTGACCTATTTCAAGAAAGACCACGGCTGTGCCGCAGTCCTGGCATAGGGGGAGGCGCTCCTCTCTGGCAATGCGGGCATTTTCCAGAAGCTGGCTTAACACCTCTCTGCCCAGAGGTGATTTCTCAGTCTTTTGGGCTTGTTTGAGGGCGGTTAGCACATCCTCACCCAGTTCAAAGTTTGCCTGCTGACAGAGTTGGGCTACCGTTTGGGTTATGGCACTAGCTTGAATTTCTCTCATTTGGGGTTGCGTTTAGCCTAATTTTATAGTCTTCACCAGCCCTTGTACTGCCTTGACTGAGTTGGTCAGGGCTTGCTTCTCCTCGGCGGTTAGCTCCAGCTCAATTACCTCTTCAATTCCAGTCCTGCCCAGCTTTACCGGGGTGCTGATGACGGTATCCCTAATCCCGTATTCCCCCTCCATGTAGGTAGCACAGTGCATGACCTGCTTCTTGTCCGAGATTACAGCGTCCACCATTTGAGCCACCGCCGCCGACGGTGCATAAAAGGCGCTGCCGGTTTTAAGCAGTCCCACAATTTCGGCTCCGCCATTTATAGTGCGCTTTACCAGTTTGTTGATGGTTTCCGGGGGTAGAATTTCGGTTAATGGTTTGCCTTTAACGGTAGATAGCCTGGGGATAACAACCATATTGTTGCCGTGCTGTCCCATGATGCAGGCGGATACATCGGATACCGGTATGTTGAGCTCGGCAGCGATGAAGCTGCTGAACCGGGCACCGTCCAGGACACCGGATAGGCCAAATACTCTATTTCTGGGGAAGCGACTGGTTTTGATAGCCAGGTGGGTCATAACATCTACCGGGTTGGCAACCATAATGATGATGCAGTCAGGTGAATAGTTTACTACCTGTTGGACAACCTCGGTTATAATTTTCGCGTTGGTCAGCAGCAGCTCATCACGGGTCATTCCCGGTTTTCTGCTTATGCCCGAGGTGATAATTACCACGTCGGAGTCGGCTGTTTCCTGGTAGCTGTTGGTTCCGGTAAGGCGAGAGTTAAAGTCAAGGATGTGCGCTGACTGTAGGATATCCAGAGCCCTGCCCTGAGGCAGACCATCGATAATGTCCACCAGCACTATGTCAGCACAGGCTCGCTCGGCGATTCGCTGAGCGCAGGAGGCGCCTACATTTCCAGCCCCGATAATGCTGATTTTGTGCAGGTTGTTTGTCAATCTACCTCTCTATCGGTTTGCCGGCTTTCGCCTTGGCGATGAGTTTATCCTCGCGTTTTATATCCTCTAGGGTCTTTGGCTTTAGTTCCGGGGGTGGGGTCTCCAGGCCGTGCTTCCATTTCAGGAAACGTAGCCCGGTGATGGGATAGAGAGCCGCGATGAGCACATCGCCGATATCCTGGGTGAAGTCTTTTACCGCCTCTCTGGCGTTATCTAATTCCGGCTCAAGAATGTCAGCGGGGCGGTGGGTAATGGGCTTTTTCCCTCGCTTGTAGTGTTTAAGCACTATCTCCTGGACTTCGGGGTCGATTGGGGCCGGGGTTTTACCGTATAGCCCGTAAACGTAGTCCTGCACCTGACGTGATATCAGCTTATATCTGCCGACGAGAACGTTCTGGACAGCTTGAACCCCCACAATCTGGCTGGTAGGGGTAACCAGGGGCGGGTAGCCCAGTTCTTTGCGGACTCGTGGTAGTTCCTCGTATACCTCGTCAAGTCTGTCCAGCGCCTTAGACTCCCGTAATTGAGCCACCAGATTGGTAGTCATGCCGCCGGGGACCTGATGCATGAGTACGCCGGTGTCAATGACCGCCATCCGGGTATTACCCATGAAGTCCCGGTATTTAGGTGCTATATTCTCAATATATTGGCTCATCTTGGACAGGTGGGCTAAGTCCAGGCCGGTGTCTCTGGGAGTCCCTTTAAGAGCAACTACGATGGGTTCAATGGCGGGGTGGGATGAGCGCAATGCGAAGGGTGCCAGGGCAGTATCAATAATATCTACTCCGGCCTCAATCGCCTTCAGGCAACTCATGGATGCCATACCGCTGGTGTAGTGGGTATGTAGCTGAACCGGTATGTTTATTGCCTGTTTAAGCGCTTTAATCAGTTCATAGGCATCATCAGGGGCAATAAGGCCGGCCATGTCCTTGATACAGAGGCTATCAGCCCCCATATCTTGGAGTATAAGCGCCTTATTAACGTAGTAATCAATATTGTATACCGGCCCTCCGAGTTTTTGCTCGGTCAGGGAGTAGCATATTGAAAGCTGGGCGTGCTTACCGCACTCCTTGATTGCCTTCAAGCAGGTTTCAAAGTTGCGCTCGTCATTTACGGCGTCAAATACTCTGAAGATATCAATGCCCACTTCAGCAGCGTGATGTACAAATGCGGTAACCACATCATCAGCGTAGTGACGGTACCCCACCAGGTTCTGTCCTCTGAGTAGCATTTGGAGAGGAGTGTTAGGCATCAGCTTTTTAAGGATGCGCGGTCTTTCCCACGGGTCCTCATTCAGAAATCTGGTAGCCACATCAAAGGTGGCGCCACCCCAGACCTCCATGGAGTAGAACCCGGCTTTATTCATCTCCTCGGCGATGCCTTCCATATCCTCGGTTCGCATTCGCGTGGCTAGTGCAGATTGGTGCCCATCACGAAAGGTAACATCCGTAATTTTTAGCGGATTTTTCTCGGTGGAGTGTTCCTGTGTTTCTGGTTTGGCTGGTTTATCCAGTCTATCTCGTGTTGTCATTGTAAATTGTCGGTTCTCCTTTTTAATAGGTAAGTTTACCTTGAGGTTAGCAGGTAAGTTCCCTTAACAGTATAGCATATTCTCCTGTGTTAATACTTGATTGGCTTGTTGCGGATGTGGGGATGAATGAGGACAGGTTAGGCTTTCTGCGGTTTAGCCAGGAATGCTTGCTTGGCGTGCCTGTCAAATCCGACCGATTCGTAGAACCGGTATATTTCCTCGTCTTTCCTGCCGGTCTGTAACATAACCTTATAGCAGCTGCTACTCCAGGCATGTTCCAGCGCATGCTCTATAATGGCTCTCCCGTAACCCTTTCTTCTGAAGTCCTTATGTGTTACCACATTCTCGATTAGTCCATAGGGTCTGCAACCGCGGGTCAGATTTGGTATGATGCTGATTGTGCAGGATGAGACAAGCCTGTCTTCCACATAAGTCCCGAAGTATTTCAGGTTGGGGTTCGTTTGTATCTCGTGCCAGACAGTGTTGACTACCTTCGTTTCTGGAAGCGGGGCATCTGAAGCGTGCAAATGTGAATAGAGCTCAAGAAGCTTATTTAATTCGCTCTCTTTGATTTCCCTGATATCCATTTCTAATTCTCTCTGCATCAACGCTATTTTCGCATAATAACGCCCTGATAACAAACCATTTCATGAGAGGCTATTGATAACTGGTGAAAGGATGCTAAAATATGAATGTGGTCTGGTGAGTAGCGATGTTATTATATGAGGAGGGTCAATTGGAGATTGAATCAGCGGCAGTGTATCTTGGTCTTGGCTCAAACCTGGGAGAGCGTCAGGACAATCTGGATAAAGCCTTGGGGTTTTTGTCGCAAAGATTGCGGGTGATAAGGGTCTCATCTGTGTATGATACCGAGCCGATAGGTAATATTGAGCAGCCCCGCTTTCTTAATCTGGCGTGTCAGATTTATACCACCCTGGCCCCGACGGGGCTACTGGCCCTGGTTAAGGGCATTGAGAGCAGATTAGGCAGAATACCCGGTAAGCCTGATGCTCCTCGCTCTATTGATATAGATATCCTATTTTATGGCGACCAGGTTATTAAAACCCGGGAACTGGTTATTCCTCACCCCAGGTTGGCGGAGAGGGCCTTTGTTCTTATTCCCTTAAACGAGATTGCTCCGGGCCTGGTGCATCCGGTAAGCGGCAAGACTATTAAAGAGTTGTTGGACGGAGTCAGTGGGAAACAGGGTGTATTGAAGCTGAAGGATAGTTGAAGGAGAGAGAATGTATCAAATATCCGTAGAGAACCATTTTGATGCCGCCCATTTTTTGCGGGGTTATCAGGGTAAGTGCGAAGCGTTGCACGGGCACCGTTTCCGGGTGGTTGTCAGTGTAAAGTCCTCTGTGCTTGATGATATAGGT
>CAZRDI010000123.1:0-4483 GCA_964598825.1 uncultured Dehalococcoidales bacterium | reverse complement strand
AAAAGGGCTGTAGTGAGGGCGCAAGGGTGGGAAGGGCGCTAAAATCCTTATCAAACTCATGGCAATCTTTCACGCCGGAAAACAACAAGTTGGATTTTGAATCGTTTATCATACTGATGTGAGATTGATTACAAGTAAACGATTTATTCCAGTGTAACTTGTCTTCTTCGGGTCGCACTAGATGGATTATGTTCCTAAAATCGTTCCTTTTTCCAGTTGATTTATCACGCCTGACCTATAGGTGTGATAATTGGCGGACCTTTTTATAGTGGCTGTCAACCCCGTATTGGCACGAACCGCCCTGTTTTCTATCGGTATTGGCTAAGGGGGTATGGTAGAGGGGGGAGTAAACATGCTTCCCGCTAAGAATTGCCCTGCAAGGAAGTCTTTAGGAAAAGCCCACGGTTTCCTATAATAGATAAGGGTCTTGCCAGCCTTACTCCCTTCTGAACCAAGATAATCAGGTTCGGATGAAAGTATTACCGCACCTACATGAGAAAATTCAGCTAGGCGTTCGCTGATGTAAAGTTGCATAGTTTGGGAGCCAGGGCAAAGAGTATCAAAATCTTCCACAGGGTCTGTGTAATATATTGCTAGTATCCCAGACTTGTCACCCCGTACCTGACTCCCCTTGAGGCTTATCTACTTCATTCTACGCTTCGTCCGTCAGGATTTCAGAGATGTGAAGGTCGTGGAGCTCAGGGTGAGCCCGACTGCCTCCGAAGCTAAAGCTACCATTCCCGGGCAGTGACCATAGTATTACACCTTCGGTGGTCTCATTTCCCTCAGCAGTTTTATAAAGGGGAGCGAGTCTGGCAATCTCACGGTAGATACTTGAGGTCCCCAAGTAACGCATCGGATAGCCGAGGGAATTGGCCAAAGCCGAGATAATCTCCCAGTTTTGCTTGCCGGCGGGGGGAGAGATGGCGCGATGCAGGTGCTGTATCCGCCGCTCGCAGCTGGTGTAGGTTCCGTCACTTTCAGCAAAAGTAGCTGCGGGGAGGACTACGTCAGGGTACGGCGGCTCTTTGGGATACACAGTATCTACAAGTACAGAGAAGATCGGGAGTTCAAATATGGCATTCTTCATTTCGCCTGGAGCATCGCTGCCAAAGACGAGGATACCGTGAATCTCCCCTCTCTCCACTCCCTGGATGATTCCGGTGGAATCTCTGCCCTTTGTAACCGGGAGTGATTTACCCCAGGCAGTCCCGAACCTTTGCCTGGCAGAGGCGCTGGTGATTGGCTGTTGCCCGGGGAGGTAATCCGGGCTCACTCCCATATCAATCAACCCCTGAGCGTTACCGGGAGTGCGGAGGACTATTATTCCGCCACTGTCCCGTCCCATATTGCCGGTTATTAATGCCAGGTCGCAAATCAGGGATAGCTCGGCAGATGTAATGTTGTCAGCGTCTACTATTATCGCCGGCCTTTTAGCACGGATGTAGAGTTGTATCGCCTCAAGAATCCTTGAAGGTCTTACCCAGGGTATATCGGCAATTTCTTCTAAAGAACGGCTTCTCACTGCCGAGGCGAAATCCCGGAAGCCGCTGGTTCGGGTGTTGATAAAGTCATGGTCAACGAGGTCATAGGCTATGATGTAACCTACCATTAAATTAAGCAGGTCCACACTTGTTCGGCGGTTGGCTTTCAGGGCAATCCTCGCCAGTGCATCAATCTTGGTGGGATGAGGGTTAAGCGTAATCAGCTGACTGCCTCTGGCAACTGCCTCCCTGACCTTTAAGGCAATTATAGGATACTCCTCGGTAACATCGCAGCTGAAGATAAGGACAAGGTCACTATCCAGAATGTCATCGTAAGAACAGGTGGAAGCATCACTGCCGAGACGTTCTATCAAGCTGTGCTTTGATTCGCTAGCGGCCAGGGAGCCAATGTTATTGGTTTCCAGGGCAACCCTGGCCAGCTTTTGAATCAGGTAGTTTTCCTCATTGGTCAGTTGGGGGGAGGATAGGACTGCCAGCTTGTCTCCGCCGCTCCGTTCTCTAATTTGTTTCAGTCCTTTTCCGGCCAAGGCTATCGCCTCTTCCCAACTGGCTTCAACTAAATTACCGTCTCGCTTAACCAGAGGAGTCCGGAGCCGCTTCAAATTGTGAAGTCTGGTCGGATAGAACTTACCCTTCTTGCACAGGTTACCGTTGTTCACCGGGCTGCCCGCGGGGGAGGTGACCGTTACTACCTTATCTCCGAGAACATTCAGTTCCAGGTTACAGCCAATCCCACAGTAAGGGCAGATGGTGGGGATAGCTTCAAACTCCCACGGACCCTGTTTGGGCAGCGGTGCCTTCAGCGTTAGTGCTCCCGTAGGGCATGTTGAGACACATTGACCGCAGGAGTTGCAGGCTGTTTCGCACAACGGCATGCCGAGAGCCGGGCCCACCACGGTATCAAAACCGCGGTTGACAAAGCCTAAAGCACCGATACCCTCAACCTCGTCGCATATTCTGACACAACGACCGCACAATATACACTTGTTCGGGTCTCTCAAAATATAAGGGTGCTCATTCTCTCTTATGCGCAGGTGGCGCTTGCGGCCGCCGTATTTGGTATCGTCTACATCATACTCGGTAGCCAAATCTCGCAGCTTACATTCAAACACATCTTGGCAACCGCAGGCCAGACAGCGTTCACTCTCACTTCTGGCCATCTCCTCGGTGAACCCGAGCTCAATTTCAGCGAAGTTTCCTTTCCGTGTCTCCAGGTCAAGAGCCGGCATTTCACCTCTCGGAACACGTTGCACATCAGCGTAGTCTTCAATGTCAATCTCGTCCAGCTCGCCCTTATTGCAATTGTACGGTTTCCCGGGCGGTAAAATTGGCTGACCGCTAAGATACTGATTTATTGAAACTGCAGCCCTTCGCCCGGCAGCTATTGCCTCTACCGCAGTAGCCGGTCCTGAGGTGCAGTCGCCACCGGCGAATACCCCTTCCGTAGAAGTTTCCATCGTTTCTTCATTAACATTGATATATCCCCGGCGGCTGAGCTCTACCTGTCCATCCTGGACTCCAGAAGCGTCCATAGTCTGGCCAATAGCGGCAATTGCCGTATCTACATCCATGGTAAATTCCGAGCCGGCTATCGGCTCCGGTCTCCGCCTTCCCGAGCTGTCCGGCTCTCCCAGAGCCATTCTGATGCACTCCATGGTAACGGCCTTGCCGTTCCGGGCGCTGATTTTCACTGGTGTTGCCAGGAAGTGAAACTGTACTCCTTCCTGCTCAGCCTGTTCTATTTCCTCATCGTTAGCCGGCATCTCATCCCTTGACCTTCGGTAGACAATGGTTACCTCACCAGTGCCCAGCCTCAGGGCAGTCCGGGCGGCATCAATCGCCGTATTGCCGCCACCGATAACTACTACCTTTTGTCCCAGGTTTACCGGTTTCCCGAGAGCCACATCTCTCAGAAATCCTATCCCGGAAATGACACCCGGTAGGTCTTCTCCCTCCACTCTCATCCCCTTGCTCGCCTGAGCACCAAGGGCAAGGAAGATGGAGTCGTAACCGTCACTCTTAAGAGTGTCAATGGTAAAATCCTGACCCAGATAAACATTGAGGCGAACTTCATGACACAGGTCAGTGATATCGGCTACTTCCTTATCCAGAATCGCCTTGGGAAGGCGGTATTCAGGTATTCCATATCTTAGCATTCCACCAAGCTCTGGACTCGACTCAAGGATGGTTACCTCATGTCCTTCCAGAGCGAGATAATAGGCTGCTGATAGACCGGCCGGTCCCCCACCGACAATAGCTATACTGTGCCCGGTAGCCGGTTTGACCTCCGGGATGTAGGGGGTTCCGTTATTCATATCATAGTCGGCGACAAACCTCTTCAGGGCATTTATAGCTACCGGACCCTCCAGCAGGTTTCTGCGGCACTTGGTTTCGCAGAAGCGAGGACATACTCGCCCGGTAACAAGAGGCAACGGGTTAGACTTTTTAATCAGCTTCAGCGCCTCTTGGTACTCTCCATTAGCGATAAGTCCAATATAGCCCTGAATATCTATTCCGGCGGGGCAGGCTACTTTACACGGGGCAACACAGTCGCCATAGTGGTCGGAGAGGAGCAATTCAAGAGCCATCTGGCGGCTTTTAATAAGCTCGTCGGTTACTGTCTTCACTACCATGCCTTCCGTCAGGGGGGCGGCACAGGCAGGCATAGGCCCCCGGGCCCCCTCCACTTCCACCAGGCAGAGTCGGCAGGCGGCGGTGGGCTTCAGGCGCGGGTCATGGCATAGAGTGGGTATCTCAACTCCATTCTGTTGAGCGGCTTCCAGGATAGTGCTTCCTGCTTCTGCTTCAGCTCTTTCCCCGTTTAAGGTAAATGATATCTTAGTCATTTCCTCTCCTTAATGGACATCTATGGCACCAAGGCGGCACACATTCATACACAGCCCGCAACGGATGCACTTCTCCGGGTCTATGACATAGGGCTGTTTTCTCTCTCCCGAGACAGCATCTACGGGACAGTA
>CAZRDI010000122.1:0-4568 GCA_964598825.1 uncultured Dehalococcoidales bacterium | reverse complement strand
GGTTATAGTAGCACCGGTGGGGCTCCAGCAGTTCTTCACCCAGGGTTCTGCCCAGCTCGGGATAGTGGGTTTGTAATGCTGATTTAGTCTCGCCGAAAATCTTGCGCACTAGGGAGTAGCCGTTGGTGTGCAGGCCGCTTGAGGGCAGGCCGATAATGGTATCACCCGTCGCGATTGTCTTGCCCATGATAATCCTCTCTTTTTCCACCACCCCGATGATGAAACCGACCAGGTCATAGTCATCAGGAGTTGCATATAGGCCGGGCATTTCGCCAGTTTCGCCACCAATCAGTGCACAGCCAACGTTGCGGCAGGCTTGGGCCAGTCCCCTGACGATAGCTTCCACCTTTTCTGGCACCATCTTGCCCATTCCAATGTAGTCTAAGAAAAAAAGGGGCTCGGCACCGCAGGTGAAGATGTCGTTAACACAGTGGCTGACGATGTCGATGCCGACGGTATCGTGCTTGTCCGCAGCGTTGGCAATTTTTGTCTTTGTGCCTACTTGGTCGATGCTGGATACCAGCACCGGGTTTTCGTAGCCCTTAAATTCAAAGAGACCGCCGAAGAAGCCCACGCCGCTCAATACCCCGGGGCGGGAGGTGGACCGTGCCAGCTTACTGATACGTTCTATTGCTTTGTCTTTGGCGTCAATATCGACACCGGCCTTAGCGTAGCTTCCCTTCATTGGTTCTGCCTCCTTTGCTGAGTAACCTTCTCAGCCACCGATAACACCGCGCAATCCAGTTGTTAGATACCAGCCTTATCTCGCCGCCGCAGCGAATATAGTTCTTGCAGGGCAAGACGCCTCTTGCTTTACCACCGCGTGCTCTTACCGATGCTTCCCATGCCCATTGACCTTCAAGAGCCGTGTGTATATCATCCTTGTCCGTTAGCTCAAGCCCACACCTGTCACAGACCAGTTTTTTCATGGTTTTTTCTGGTACTTGATGTCACCAGTCTCCTGTAATAAAACTATCTTTTGTTTGGAGTAGTGTAGCTGTTACCTTCTTCTTTTTCGTCCGGCTGCTACCAGAGGTGCTATTGCAATCCAGAGTGTGATGGTTATCAGCATTGAAGTAACATAGTTAATGTCCATCAGACCAAGTTTCGGGCGGATAGCGTCCCAGAGAAGCATGAAAAAGAATGAGCTCAGGAAAAAACCGGGTATAGCCGCCAGTATGGTAAAATAACCCATCATAATTCTTAACCCTCCTTTTTATATCTATCCACGAACCTTTTCATTCTGGATAGAGCCTCCTCAATTTCAGCCAGCGAGGTGGCGTAACAGCAGCGGACATATCCCTCGCCGCACCGCCCGAAGGCGGAGCCGGGGACTACCGCCACCTTTTCTTCGGTGAGTAGTCTTTCGGCGAATTCCTCTGATGTCATGCCGGTGACTTTTATGGATGGGAAGGCGTAGAATGCCCCGTGTGGCTCAAAGCAGGACAGTCCGATATCACGCAGCCCCTTGACCATAACCAGCCGTCGCCGGTTGTAGTCCTCAACCATATCGGATGCGCTCTCCTCTCCTGATTTTAGGGCCTCAATGGCAGCTACCTGTGCCATTGTCGAAGCGCACATCATGGTGTACTGATGAATCTTGGTCATGGCGGCGATAATCTCGGCGGGGGCGGCGGCATAGCCAATGCGCCAGCCGGTCATGGCATACGCCTTAGAGAACCCGCCCAGAAGAACAGTGTTTTCCTTCATCCGGGGCAGGGCGGCAAAACAGGTATGTTTTACACCGTAGACCAGCTTGGCGTAAATCTCGTCGGAGATTACCAGCAGCTTGTGCTGCCGGGCTACTTCTGCTATTTGTGCCAGTTTGCTTTTGCTCATCACCGCTCCGGTGGGGTTGGCCGGATAGCCGATGAGTATTGCCCTGGTTTTGCCGGTGATTCGTGCCTCAATATCGGCGGCGCTCATCTCAAAGTTGTTTTCTTCGCTGGTGGGCACCATAATGGGCGTTCCCCCGGCAAGGATGACGCAGGAGCTGTAAGATACATAGCAGGGGTCAGGTATGATGACCTCATCTCCGGGATTGAGGATGGCTCTTGCTATCAGGTCCAGCCCCTCGCTGACACCGACTGTAATCAGCAGTTCACTGTCGGGGTCGTAGCCCAGATTACAGTCCTTTTTCAGGTAGCGGGACAGTTCCTGGCGCAGTTCGGGCATGCCCATATTTGAGGTGTACATGGTGTAGCCCTTTTCCAGGGACTCAATAGCCGCCTCGGAAATATGCCACGGCGTGGGGTAGTCAGGCTCGCCAATGCCAAGCGAGATTACCCCTTCGGTAGAAGCCAGAAGGTCAAAGAACTTCCGTATCCCCGAAGGGGATATTTGCTTTGCTCGTTGCGAGATGTGATATTTGCCGGGGTGTTTTCCGGGATTAGTTGACATAACAATCTCCTGCTCAGGTTCCATAGAGATACCAGGCTCATCTCTACAGTATTACCGGTTGTCGCTTAACCTCTTCCTTTCCGTCTATAATCTCGCCGTCTTCCTTGTATCGTTTAAGCACAAACTGGGTGACCGTTTCCTGTACCCCTTCAATGTGAGAGAGTTTTTGAGATACAAAATCGGCTATTTCATGGCTGGTTTTGCCCACTACCAGCACAAACAGGTCATAGGTTCCTGAGATGAGGTAAACGGTGCGAGTCTGCGGGAAGCGGTAGATGCGCTCGGCTATGGAGTCGAAGCCGACGTCCTTCTCAGGAGTGAGCTTGACTTCAATTAGAGCCCATACCTGCTCATCTTCCACCTTGTCCCAGTTTACTATGGCTTTGTATTTGAGGATAGTCCGGTCTTTCTCGGCTTGCTTGATTAGTCTGGTTACCTCGGTGCCGGGTATACCAGTCATAGCCGATATTTGCTTGGTGGTGGTGCGGGCGTCACTTTGCAGTATTTTAAGAATATCCTTTATCATTTCTCAGCCCCCCCCACTGGTTCAATTAGTGACCACTGCTTATTTGCCTCATTATAGCATAGTTGAAATAATTTGTTATCTACGGTGCGCACCCGGAAATGCCTCTCCCCCGGTTCCACCCACGCCCTCTCTATTCCCTCCACCTCATACTCTCTCTCCTCCCACTCAAAAGAGCGGGGCTCTTCAGCATAGGTGTGTCCGGAGTAGCAGTTGACTTTCAGGTTATCCATACCCCGCTCCTTTGGGTTTTTATTAGGTTACCCCCTCCATTGTTTTCCCCCTCTCTTGCTAAGGAAGGGGGAGGTAATTATATAAGAGAGGCTTCGCCTCTCTTTAACTCAAGGTCTTCAATATTCAGTTTTTTCTCTTACCCAACCGAAGCATATTGCCGCTCCCAGAACAGCTGCTACGGTACCCATCAAGAAGGTTACTCGCGGTCCCCAGACACTCCAGATAACTCCTCCCAAAGCTGACCCGACTATCACCCCTGTGTCCTCAGCGAATGCTCCATAGAACCCCATGGCTGTGCCTTGCCGGTGCCGTGGTACAGAGTCCGATAGCAAGCCTACTGCTGCGGGGCTAAACATGGTCATGCCTAAACTGCGGATAATGGTGAATACGATAAGCCAGGGGAAGTTTTTAGCAAGAGCTATTCCTACCGTAGCAGCACCTGACACTAGAAGGCCGATTATCATAAAAACTCTTTTCCCCTTCCTATCGGCCAGCATTCCCATAGGGATGCCTATCATCATACTAAAGACTCCTTGGATGGTAAAGAGGAAACCGACCTCGGTGGCAGTTATTCCCACCACTTGGGTGGCTAGAAGTGGCAGGAAGGTCATTGAAATCCCCATTCCAAAAAATTGAAAGAAGGCTACTGCGCTTTGAAAGCTGAGAGAGCGGTAATTAATGACTTGGCTTGGAGACGGGAGCTCATCAGTAGGGGAAGGGAAAACGGTTGGTGGTTTGGGCTTCACCGGCTGAGTTTTCCTTAAACCCGCTATCACGACGATGCCGCCTAGAATACTAACTACGCTGGAGATGAAAAAGACATGGTTGTACCCCCAGTTATCAACTATAAAGCCGCTAGGGAGAGCTCCGATGCTTCTAGCTCCAGACATCATTACGGCGACAATGGCCATAAAGGTAGCCTTTTTCAATGGAGGTGCGTTGGCTCCAATATATCCTCGTCCCGGCCCAAAGATTGCAGAACGGGCTATTCCCCAGAAGAAGAAGATGGTGAAAATAGAGGGAACATTCTGGGTTAAGACAATGGAAAGCACCAACAGTCCGCAAACAAAAGTTCCTACGCTCAGGGGAATCTTTAATCCCACCTTATCGGCTACCCATCCCCAGGAACCCTCACCAGCAACCATACCTATCATGGCCACTGAAAACATCAAGCCCAATATCTCGGGGGTAATCCCGATGGAGGTTAAGTAGAGAGGCATAATGGGTCCCAGAAGGCTCATAGCAAGAATGCCCATTCCCATGATAGCCATTACTACTACCATCTCCTTGCTAACAATATTTTTCATTTTACTGACCTGAACTTCATGGAATTTTCCAGCTGTTATTTCTTTATACTATGGCTAGATATTATTGCTTTAGGGTTGTTACATATTTCGGTTTGATTTTAATA
>CAZRDI010000121.1:0-4572 GCA_964598825.1 uncultured Dehalococcoidales bacterium | reverse complement strand
ATCCCGCCGCCTGATGTTGATGTCAGCATGATAGCTCCCAAGTGTCCCGGCCATATGGTGAGGCAACTCTATACGGAAAAGAAGGGGCCTCCGGCAATAGTTGCCGTTCACCAGGATGCTTCGGGTAAGGCGAAGGATATTGCTCTTGCCTATGCCAAGGGTATCGGTTGCAGCCGGGCCGGGGTTATTGAAACCACCTTTGCCGAGGAGACGGAGACTGACCTCTTCGGTGAACAGGTAGTGCTTTGCGGTGGGGTTACCGCTCTGGTAAAGGCTGCATTTGAGACGCTGGTTGATGCCGGCTACCAGCCGGAGATAGCCTACTTTGAATGCTGCCATGAGCTCAAGCTTATTGTTGACCTGATATATCAGGGAGGCTTAAGCTACATGCGCTACTCTGTCAGTGATACCGCTGAGTATGGTGATTATACCCGTGGACCGCGGATTATTGATGATATGGTGATGGATGAGATGGGGCAAATCCTGGCTGAGATTCAGGACGGCAGCTTTGCCAAGGAGTGGATTTTAGAAAATCAGGCGGGTCGGCCGGTTTATAATTCCCTGAAGCGTATGGACAAAGAGCACCTTATTGAGGAGGTAGGTGCGGAGCTGCGCCGGATGATGCCGTGGCTGGAGGGGTAGCCGGTACTAAATAACAGGATTGACTAATAGCAAAAATAGAAGTATAACCATGCAGTATTATGAATTTTCCTTTTTAGGGAGAAATAAGCTCATTCTTACCAGTCCCTCTCCTGGCATTACGGAGAGGGTGCAGGTTCGTGTGTCTTTAGAATATTTCTCTCAAGGAGGAGTTCATGGATAATGTAATTATATTTGATACCACGTTAAGAGATGGGGAGCAGGCGGCGGGAGGGACTCTCAATGTCCAGGAGAAGCTGGAGATAGCCAGACAACTGGAGAAGCTCGGCGTGGATGTCATTGAGGCTGGCATGCCGATAAACGGCCAGAGTGATTTTGAGGCGGTTAAGCTGATTGCCAGGGAGGTTCGTGACACCACGATTTGTGCCCTGGCCCGGGCTTTGCCAGCTGACGTGGACCGTGCCTGGGAAGCTATCACCGAAGCCGAGCACCCGCGCATTCACGTCTTTCTGTCGGCCTCCGATATTCACCTGGCTCACCAGCTGCGTAAAAACCGTGACGAGATTCTGCAGATGTCACGGGATATGGTGGCACGGGCGAAAAAGTATACCGATGACATTGAATTCTCACCGATGGATGCCAGCCGGGCTGAGCCGGAGTTTATCTACCGGATGCTGGAGGCGACCATTGAGGCCGGGGCGACTACAGTAAATATCCCGGATACTGTGGGGTATGCCATCCCTGACGAGTTTGGTAGCCTCATTGAGGGGATTTTACAGAATGTGCCCAATATCGGACGGGTGGTAATTAGCGTTCACTGCCACAATGACCTGGGTCTGGCGGTAGCTAATAGTCTGGAGGCAATCAAGCGGGGAGCGAGGCAGGTGGAGTGTACCGTTAACGGTATCGGCGAAAGGGCGGGTAACGCCTCGCTTGAGGAAATTGTGATGGCTGTCAGGACTCGCAAGGACTTTTTTAATCTGACTACTAATGTTGAGACCACCCAGATTCATAATGCCAGCCGACTGGTAAGCGAGCTGACCGGTTTCCTGGTTCAGCCTAACAAGGCAATAGTGGGTGCTAATGCTTTTAGCCATGAGTCAGGGATTCACCAGGATGGTGTAATCAAGATGCCGATAACCTATGAAATAATGGACCCCAGAACTGTGGGCATACCGGCCAGCAGTCTGGTGCTGGGTAAACTTAGCGGGCGGCATGCCTTCAGGGAACGATTGGCAGAGTTGGGTTATAACCTGGGTGAGGAGGATTTTAACCGTGCCTTCTCGGCGTTTAAGGAGCTGGCGGATAAGAAGAAAGAGGTTACTGATAGGGATATTGAATCTCTCATTGCTGAGGAGCAGCGCACTGCTTCTGAGGAATATCATCTTGACCGGGTTCAGATCTCCTGTGGGGACAGGGGTATTCCCACGGCTGCGGTGCAGCTTACTGCCCCTGATGGTCAGGTTCTGGCTGATGCTGCCCTGGGAACAGGTCCGGTGGATGCGGTGTACCAGGCTATCAATCGGCTGGTGGGAGTCTCCAATAAGCTTACCGAGTTTGCCGTTAAGTCAGTAACGGAGGGCATTGATGCCATTGGTGAGGTGCTTATAAGGATAGAGAGTGATGGCATAACCTATACCGGGCGTGGTGCCGATACGGATATTATTGTCGCCAGTGCTAAAGCTTATATGAATGCTCTCAACAGGTTGTTAGCGGCTAAGAAGGCGGCTGAATAGCCTTTTAACGGGGGGGCATTGGGGTGACGATAACTCTGCGTCTCCTGTGTTGATTGTACTGTTACTTCTTGATGTCTGGAAAGAAAGGGAGGCTATAGTGACTTTAGTTGAGAAAATACTCACTGCCCATACTGATAGAGAGAAAGTAAGCCCCGGTGACTTTATAAATGTCACCATGGACTTAATTCTGGCCAATGACATTACGGCTCCCATTGCTATAAAAGAGTTTGAGCGGCTCGGTGTGGATAAGGTCTTTAATCCCCAGAAGGTGGTGATGGTAGCCGACCACTTTGTGCCTAACAAAGATATCGCTTCTGCCGAGCAGGCTAAGCTGATGCGCGAATTCTGTTATCGGCACGGGATACTGCACTTTGATGTGGGGCAGATGGGTATTGAACATGTGCTTCTGCCTGAGCAGGGGCTGGTGCTACCCGGGGATGTGGTTATTGGTGCCGATTCTCATACCTGCACCTATGGTGCTCTGTGCGCCTTTGCCACCGGTATGGGCTCAACCGATATTGCCGCCGCTATGGCTACCGGTGACATCTGGATGAAGGTGCCACCGACCATTAAGTTTGTTTACCACGGTACCCTAGGGGAGTGGGTAGGGGGCAAGGACTTAATCCTGTATACTATTGGCGATATCGGCATAGATGGCGCCCTGTATTCGGCTATGGAGTTTACCGGGGAGGCAATAGATGACCTGCCTCTGGATGGACGGTTTACTATGGCTAATATGGCTATTGAAGCCGGGGGTAAGGCCGGTATTTTCAGGGTGGATAATAAGACGCAGCTTTACGTGAAGGCACGGGCAAAGCGCCCTTACAACGTGTACGAGCCGGATAGCGATGCCGAGTACTCTCAGGTTATTGAGTATGACGTCTCCAGTATTGAGCCGCAGGTTGCCCTGCCCCACTTACCGTCTAATACCAGGCCGGTGAGTCAGGTAGGTAATGTGGAAATAGACCAGGCGGTAATTGGTAGCTGTACTAACGGCCGCCTTGATGATTTGCGGCTCGCGGCGCAGATATTGAAAGGGAGGAAGGTACACCCAAAGGTGCGCTGCATTATTATTCCCGGCACTCAGCAGGTGTATCTTGGTGCCCTGACTGAAGGACTTATAAAAGTATTTATCAGGGCCGGTGCTGCGGTCAGCACTCCGACCTGTGGCCCCTGTCTGGGTGGTTATATGGGGGTTCTGGCTGATGGCGAGCGCTGTATCTCGACTACTAATCGTAACTTCGTCGGCAGGATGGGCAGCACTAAATCAGAGGTCTATCTGGCAAATCCGGCCGTCGCCGCCGCCAGTGCTATAATGGGCAGAATTGCCAGTCCGGAAGAAGCTTTAGGCTGAGTAGGAATCATGGCTAAACTGCGCAAATCCTGGCGGGAGAAGCTGGCGGATAGTAAGGACTTCCCGAAGGTGGTGGAAATCACCGGCAAAATGAGCACTAGGTGGGGAACGGGTACGGTGGTCATTCCGGCACCGATGGAAGTAAACGAAATTATGAGGCAGGTTCCCAGAGGTAAGCTTACTACCATAAATCAGATTCGTGGGGTGCTTGCCAAAAGACACGGTGCCAGCATTGGCTGCCCGATAACCACTGGCATTTTCGCCGGTATTGCTGCCCGTGCCGCTGAGGAAATGGCTGACGAGGGTGAGAAGGATATTACCCCTTACTGGCGGACACTGAAATCTAAAGGGGAGCTCAATCCCAAGTATCCCGGTGGCGTGGAGACGCAGGCGGTACGTTTGAGAGAAGAGGGGCACACCATTGAGACGGGCAGGGACGGCAAACCACGCAAGGTGAAGGACTTTGAGAAGGCTTTGGCGGGAGCGTAGGAAGCGAATACTCGCAACCTCCGCAAATGCGATGCTAGGGGGATTAAAGGGGGCTTTGCTCCTTTAGAAAAATAACCTTCCCTCTCCCCTTAGGAAGGGGAGGGGGAACTCATAATCAGACCAGTGTTCTGCCTGGTGTCCTCTCCCCGGTACAGAACTTGAGGTGGAATAGTACCCTTAATCTCAGCTCGGTCAGGAAATACGATTACTTTGATACCGAATAGCTGCAGGATAGCCCGCATGTTATTCTTGATAATTTCGGCCTGCTTCTCGCGGTCGCCACACTCATGGAAACCGGGGGGCACGTCTATCCCCCTCATGTATTTGTCAGTGCTCTCAATACGGAAGTAGTCCATCTCCGTCACTTCGCCTATTGACATCTCCCCATCACTT
>CAZRDI010000120.1:0-4624 GCA_964598825.1 uncultured Dehalococcoidales bacterium | reverse complement strand
TATAGCATGGCTACACTACCACAACATGTAGTGCTTGTCAAGGGCTATTGGGGTCAAATTTTTCAGGGCTGTGAAATGGTAGTATTGCCTGGTATAACCGCAAAAAAGGACGCAAAAAAGTAGCACCCAGAAAGTGTTAAGGCTTTCTAGTGAGCCACTTTTGCACTTATACCGTTTTTTGCTTTAGCTCAAGGTTCAATGAATCCCCCTGAAAGCTTTAGAACGGTGTAGTCTTTATTGGCGCTTCGCTAGGTTTAGTCGACTGATTTGGTAACGCTTGGCGTCGCTGGTTGAATAGCGGACGACGTAAGAAAGAGGGAATATCCAGTTCTCCTTCTTTCTTGAGCTGTTTAAGTAGTTGGGTAAGCTCCTCGTCCTGGTTGGCTCCTTCAAATCCAGTCTTGGAAGTAAATCCGGTAGCTATTAGAGTAATCCTTATCTCGTCGCCCAGACTGGGGTCATGAACCACGCCGAAAATTATGTTAGCCTCAGGGTCTACCGCTTCCTTGATTACTTCAGCTGCTTCATTGACCTCAAATAGGGAAAGGTCGGTACCGCCAACAACGTTAAACAACACGCCCATTGCTCCCTGTATAGAAACGTCTAACAGAGAACTGGCTAGAGCAGCCTTAGCTGCATCTACAGCCCGGTTTTTGCTTGAGCTGGTGCCTATGGACATCCAGGCTGGACCGGCATCCTGCATCACTGCCTTGACATCGGCGAAGTCGAGGTTAATCATTCCAGGGACAGTGATGACCTCGGCGATAGCCTGAACGCCATGACGCAATACGTCATCAGCCATCTTGAAAGCGTTATCTACTCCTGCTTTCTGGTCGCAGAGGTCAAGCAAGCGGTCGTTAGGGATAATGATAAGAGTATCGACCTTGCCCAGCAGGCGCATAATACCATCTTCGGCTACGTGGCAGCGATGATTGCCTTCAAAGGTGAATGGCTTAGTGACTACGGCGATAGTGAGAGCTCCGCTCTGCTTGGCTATTTCAGCGACAGTAGAAATAGCCCCGGTGCCGGTACCGCCGCCCATGCCGCAGGTGACAAACACCATGTCTGCCCCCGCAACAATTTGCTTGAGCTCATCCCGGCTTTCTTCGGCTGCTTTCTGGCCGACATTGTGGTCGCCACCCACGCCTAAACCCCTGGTAAGCTTCTCTCCAAGCTGGATACGGGTTGGGGCTTCAGTAATAGCCAGAGCTTGGGCATCAGTATTCATAGCGATGAATTCTACGCCCTGGATTCCTTCTTTGACCATGCGGGTTATGGCATTACAGCCACCACCGCCTAGACCCATAACCTTAATCTTGGCCGGACTAGGAACAAAACTTGCTTTTGCCATTTTTTATCTCCTTTCTTTACTACTTATTAGCGTTTAACGGAACAGATTCCTGAGTCGGGAGGCTAAACGCCGTAAACCGTTGCTGAGTCCCTTGGGCTGCCAGGTTCGTGTGCCCTTGTATTTTGCACCCCACAGCAAGAGACCAACACTCGTGGCATATGCCGGATTATGAAGTGCATCGGTGATACCATACATGTTGATTGGGCTTCCCACCCTTACCGGGAGCCCTAAGATATTGTGTCCCATGGCTGCTATGCCGGGAAGATTAGAGCTACCGCCAGTGAGTACCAGTCCGGCGGGGACTAACGTTTTATGCTCGGAGTTTGGTAGCTCAAGCGCGATGAGCCTTATGATTTCTTCCACCCGGGCTCTGAGGATGTCGCACAGGTCTTGATAGGAAATCCCATGCCCGTTTGTGGATAGGGGACTGCTATTGTCTGTCTGTCCCTCATAAACTGACATAACATTGCCATACTTCTTCTTCATCTCCTCGGCAACTTCAAACGGTAGCCCTAGACCAATAGCCACATCTCTGGTGAGCTGGTAACCGGCTACAGGTAGAATAGAGGTATGCCAGATACTGCCCTCTCTGAAGACGGCGACATCTGTAGTACCACCACCTATATCAGCCAGTATAATGCCTACTTGCCTCTCATCCTCAGTCAATACTGCCTCGCCGCTGGCTAGAGGTTCTAGGATGAGGTCATCAACCTCCATGCCAATGCCGCGAATACATTTGATCAGGTTCTGGACAGAGGTTACGGCAGCGGTAATGATGTGAGTTTCTACATCCAGTCTGAAGCCGTGCATTCCCAGCGGGTTGTCGATGCCTTTTTGGCCGTCAACAGCATAAGCCCGGGGAATAACATGGAGCAGTTTTCTATCCTTGGAAAACTCGACATTCTGGGCACATTGGAGCACTCGTTTCAGGTCATTGGAGCGCACCAGCCGGTCATTACGGGTAATGGCTACTACTCCTCGGTTATTCATTGAGCTAACATGTCTCCCGGTCACACCGACGTAGGCTGACTCCAGAGTGTAACCGCTGGCTTGCTCCGCTTTCCTTACTGACTCGCGGATTGACTCCTTGGCGTCGTTGATGTTGACTACCAGGCCCTTGTGTAGCCCCTCAGACGGGGTGATGCCTACGCCTACAACTTGAACACCACCCCCATTGTCTACCTCGGCTACAACGGTGCATATTTTTGTAGTGCCAACATCAATGGAAGTTAAAACGTTGCGCTTATTCATTTATCCCCTCCTTATTATCTAAATTCTGACCTTTTAAGTTATATGAATCTTTCACATTTTAAGCTCCTTTTGCACAATCTTAATATTCCTGACTGATCTAGACCTTAGAGAAGACCGTTCTGAGAATCTCCGGTAGATCTGTCTTTCTCTGTGCTCCGACCTTGGTCTCGGCTAAAATATTCTGCACAACATCTTTAGTCTTGTAGTGATCGTATTGAGCAGCAATGTACTCAGCCAATCTTAATTTTAAGTCTGCTGTGCTGGTGTGTACCTTAGTGGTACCATCATTGACAGAAACTATATTCCGTTCTTCCATCTCACCCCCCTTCCTGGTTACTCAGGTTTTACTCCTTTTGAGTATGTTAATCCTTATATTTTTTCTTTTTACCGGGAGCCTTTGAAGGTTTTTATCTAGCGTAGGCTGCTGAGAAGGTCTGTCGGAGTCTTTTCAGCATGATTGGCCTTCTCCACCCGCCATTATTAGCACCCTCTGAGAGGTACGACTTTTCAATGACTTTATATTGCTCATCCCGATTGGTAATATGCTCATCTTGTGTGATAATCCGTTCAGCCACTCGCAGTTTAGCGCTGCGGCTGCGCGGGTTAATTTTCACCTCTTCAGGGGAGGGGATAACGACTCTCTTCTTGATTAACCTCAGGCGGGCGGTGTGATTGCAAATGCAGGTTGGTGTGCTTGGGGGACAAATACAATCCTTTGCTTCTTGCTGCATGAAACGCTTCACTATGCGGTCCTCAAGAGAATGGTAGCTGATAACAACCAGCCTGCCTTCAAACCCGAGGAGATTAATCGCCTGTTTTAGAGCTGCTTCCAGGTGCTCAAGTTCATGGTTGACCGCTATCCGTAGTGCCTGGAAGGTCTTGGTGGCGGGGTGGATTTTACCTCTTCTGCCGCCGATGGCGTGCTCTATCGTCTTGGTTAGCTGAAGGGTGGTTTGTATAGGGCGCTCCTTCACGATGCAGCGTGCTATTTGACGGCTGCGTCTCTCCTCACCGTATGCTTTTATGAGATGAGCCAGGTCACCTTCAGAGGAGGTGTTTATGATATCGGCCGCGGTGACCTTTTGGGTAGGGTTCAGGCGCATGTCTAACGGTGCATTACGTTTAAAGCTAAAACCACGATTATCACCATTGAGTTGAAGAGAGGAGAGTCCCAGGTCAAACAGGATACCATGCACCGGGAGGAAATCATATTTAATGCAGATAGCCTGCAGGTTAACAGAGTTTTCATTAACGAGGAGGATTGAGTCCTTGTAGGCTTCAAGTCTTGCCCTGGCTGTTTTTATGGCATTGGGGTCAGCATCAATACCCAGCAGTTGTCCTCCGGGTAGACCACGGCTCAGGATGGCAGCGGCGTGTCCTCCGCCACCGAGGGTACAGTCAATATAGCGCCCCCCCGGCTGAACTGCCAGTGCCTCAATAACTTCTTTAACTAGGACTGGGATGTGAGTGGGTGCTGACACCTCGCACCTCCTCAATGCCTCTCTAGACTTTCTATGGTTTGCCAGGCTTGTTCCTGACTGGTAGCCTTCTCTGCTTCCCACTGTTCCTTGTTCCACACTTCAAAATAAGTGTTGACTCCGGCGATGACTACCTCGTCCTCAATCCCGGTATGTTCACGCAGCGGAACAGGCAAGGCTATTCTCCCTTGCCCGTCAAGCTTAAGTCTAAAGGCGGTAGCAAAAATAGCCCGGTTTAGTCTTCTCAACTTACTGGGGGCGACTGAGCCACCGGTAAAGGTGGCTGCCAGCTTTTTCCATTCGGTTCGGGGATAGACGTTGATGCATTTCTCCGCCCCGGGTGACAGTATCACATCTCCCTTTAGTTCTTTCCTGAACTTGGGTGGGACAGGCACCCTGCCTTTTTCATCAACCTTGTATTCAAATTCGCCTAGAAACATATTTGTCCTTTGGTTGTCCCCTATTTACCACTTCCCCCCACTTTTTACCACTTATTTCCATTGTAAAACATAACTTTAACAATTTGTCAAGTCTTTTTTAAAAA
>CAZRDI010000119.1:0-4650 GCA_964598825.1 uncultured Dehalococcoidales bacterium | reverse complement strand
GCGGTCACGTCGTTAGCTAATACCTGCTTGGGGGAAATGACCACCTGTCCCAGCTCCAGGCCGCGGCTTGTTTTGACTACCACGTGGTCGTTTACCTCCAGGTCAATGTCTACCGGGTCAAAGTAGTATACTTTGCCGGCTCTCTTGAAGCGCACTCCAACAATTGCAGCCATGATTTACCTCAAATTAGGCAGTGGGAGAACCCCACTGCGTCTCTCCTTCTCGGGTATACTAAGCATTAGTACCTCCAGTACCAGCCGTGGATTGGCATTCAGCCTGAGTTGCTCCTTGGCTGCCTGGATGCTATTAATAAAGGCTTTTATCTGAGCCAGATTATATTCTTTTGCCATCTCGGTAAGGGTGGCTAACCGGTCGACACTAGTAATAATATCACTGGAGCCTATCCTGACCAATAGCAGGTCACGCCAGTAGTCGAGCCACAAATCCAGCACCTCCTGAACCAATGGCCTGTTCTGGCTGAACTGGGTTGCCAGCTGGTTAACGTAGGCAAAGCGCTCTTCATAATCAGCGTTAATAATGTCAGTCAGCTCGTCCAGCCTTTCGACGCGTTGTTGAAGCAAGCTGTCATCGGTAGCCGCTGATATTGCCCAACCCGGGCAGCCATGGCAGAGTCTGGATATAAGTTTAGCCTTTTGTGGCTCAACACTCCAGCGGTCATTAAGGGCAGTCTCTATCTCAGCAGTCGGCACGGGGGATAATTCCAGCCGCTGGCAGCGAGAAATCACTGTGGCGGGCAGGAGTTTCTCATTTGTGGCGAGTAATGTGAATATTACGTTGCCTGTCGGTTCTTCCAGGGTCTTGAGCAGGCAGTTAGCAGCTTCAATTGATAATAGCTCGGCCTTATCAATTATGAATATCTTGTACTTACCTTCAAAGGGTGGCAGGCTGGCTGAGTGTTCCATTTCTCTAATCTGTTCAATGCTGATTTCTTTTCGGGGCTTGGACTTGTCTGAATTCCCATTGGAGGTCAGGCCTATAATTTGCACATCAGCGTGCTTGCCCGAAGCTATTTTCTGGCAGGTGCTGCATTCACCGCAGGGGGGGTCGGCTGCTTCACAGTTCAGAGCCTGAGCCAGATTTAAAGCCACTGTCACCTTACCCACATGGGGCGGGCCAGTCAGTAGATAAGCGTGAGCTACAATCCCCTTCTCCAGACTGCGCTGAAGTAGAGATACCACCCTGTTTTGCCCTATTACCTGCCACATTCTGAAGCCTTTCTTTTAAACCAAATCGTGCCTGGTCAGGTCGTCGAGGGTCTCCCGGCGCCGAATAAGACGTGCCTTGCCTTCCTTAACCAGAACAATAGCCGGCTTAAGCGAGGCGTTATAGTTACTCGCCATAGGTATGCAGTAAGCCCCGCAGCCGGGGATGGCTATGATATCTCCGGGTAAAACCGGGGGTAAAGCAACATCTTTAACTAATATATCGCCGGACTCGCAGAACTTACCGGCAATGGTAACCTTTCCCATTTCCTTTTCCAGTATCTTGTTGGCTGTCACTGCCTCCAATTTAGCCCCGTAATAGGCGGGGCGGATATTGTCAGCCATGCCGCCATCCACCGAGACATAGCACCTGACGTCCGGTATGTCCTTGACCACTCCCGCCGTATACAGTGCCACCCCGGCCCGTCCCACCATTGACCTCCCCGGTTCAACGCTGAGACGGGGTAACGCCAGCTTGAGTTGCTGGCATCGGCTAATAATACTGGAAGTTATCACCTCGGCATAAGTAGAGATGGGCAGGAGCGGCGAGTCCAGGGTGTACTGGATAGCAAACCCCCCACCAATACTCATTTCCTTAAGCTCAAAGCCGTGTTTCTGCCTCATCTCGGCAGCGAAGTCAATAATAAACTCGATAGCCTGCTTATACGGCTCAGTCTCGGCGATTTGTGAGCCTATATGAAAGTGTAACCCGAGCGGGTTAAGTTCGGGCACAGACATGGCGGCGATTACGGCATCTTCACCACTGACCAGGGGAAAACCAAACTTGCTGTCAATATTGCCGGTAATAATGTAGTTATGAGTGTGAGGGTCTACCCCGGGTGAGATACGCAGTAATATATCAGGTATACAGCCCCTCTCCCTGGCTATTTCTACCAGCATTTTAAGCTCATGAAAGTTGTCCACTACTATGCGGCCCACCCCCGATTCCAGAGCCAAAATAAGCTCCTCGGACGACTTATTGTTGCCGGGGAAATAGACCCTGTCCATGGGGAAACCGGCTGACCGGACGATACCAATCTCCCCACCGGAGACTACATCCAGACTTAACCCCTCCTCCATAAAGAGGAGTGCCAGTGCCCTGTTTATAAAGGCTTTGCAGGAGTAAACAACGGTGGTATTGGCATAGCGCTGGCCAAACTCGGTCTTGAACTCGGCGCACTTACTCCGCAGGCTGAATTCGTCAAAGACATACAGGGGCGTGCCGAACTCGGCGGCTAGCTCTACCGTATCACAGCCACCGATGGCAAGGTGTCCCCGGTCATTCGCCTCGGCGGTTAATGGAAACAAAGAGAGTTTATCTGTCATTTCCCTTGAGTAACTGTTCCTCCCTGGCTAAATGTTAGCAGTGCTATCCAATGAAGTCAATCTGGTTGTTGCGAAATGCTTCGTCCACAGTTAATATTGGTAAGATGCCGATAAAGGGAGAGTGTGTATAATCACTACCAGTCATCTCACTGGGAGCAAACGAGGAAGTTTTATAGCATGAAATACAAAGCCGTCATCTTTGACCTGTTCGGGACATTGGTCGAAGACATTATTGGTTCTCCATATACTGATCTCGTTATGCGCATCGCTTCAGTCCTGTCCGTGCCTGCCGATGACTTCAACCAGATGTGGTCTGACACCGTCTATGCAAGACACACGGGGGTCTTCCGTAGCACAGAGGCTAATATCGTTCATGTTTGCCAAGAACTAGGGGGGCGCCCAGAGGATAATGATATCAAACTAGCTGCACGAATCAGACGGGACTATGATAGAAGAGTCATGACCACACCAAGGTCAGGCGCAGTAGAAGTGCTTTCACGGCTGAAGCGCCGGGGACACAAAATCGGTCTCATCAGTAACTGCACTCCTGACGCACCACTAATCTGGCCTGATACACCCTTTGCATCTCTGTTTGATGTCGCTGTGTTTTCTTGTTCCGTAGGTATGATGAAACCTGATCATCGTATCTATAAGCTTACAGTCGAGCGATTGGGAGTAGAACCGAAGGATTGTCTTTATGTTGGTAACGGGTCACGCGGTGAACTCCGCGGTGCCCACGAAGTAGGAATGTATCCTGTCTTGATTACGCCAGGTATGAATGAAGAATTTCTGTGTGTGTCACCCGACGAGGGAGAGTTGTTGCTTGCTGAGCAAGAGGGTACCGTGATTTCTTCACTGGAAGAAGTGTTGGCCTTAGTAAGATAGACATTTCGCGGCAAGCTAAATCATTCGGACTAATTCATAATTGGTGTTGCCGAAAAGGAGCAGGGTGATGTGGGGCGGCATGTGAAGAATACGCCAATATGGTGCCGGGAGTCTCTACGAACCATGGCCAACGCCCCCGTGTGCGTTAAATGTCAAGGTTCTTGACATTTTTAGCGTGTGCCTGGATAAAGGCTTTGCGGGGTGGAACTTCCCCTCCCATGAGTGTATGGAATATGTTGTCAGCCTTGAAGGCATCTTCAATGTTTACCATGAGCAGGGTGCGGGTGGCCGGGTTCATAGTGGTCTCCCATAGTTGCTCAGCGCTCATCTCACCCAGACCCTTGTAACGCTGGATGGTTACTCTTTTTGCCCCCTTCATCTTGCGTCGTGCTTCTTCCCTTTCCTGTTCGGAGTAAACCCACTGCTGGAGTTTGCTTGTTTTAATACGGTAAAGGGGTGGTTGGGCAATGAACAGGTGTCCGTGGTTAATCAGTTCCGTCATGTGCCTGAAGAAGAAGGTCAGCAGCAGAGTGCGGATGTGAGCACCATCAACGTCAGCGTCAGTCATCAGGATAACCCGGTGGTAACGGAGTCTTGTCAGGTCAATGTCGTCATCTATTCCAGTTCCCAGAGCAGTAATGATGGTGCGGATTTCCTCGTGAGATAGCATCTTATCCGGCGGTGCCTTTTCTACATTGAGAATTTTGCCTCGCAGGGGCAAGATAGCCTGGAAGCGGCGGTTTCTTCCCTGCTTGGCTGAGCCGCCGGCTGAGTCTCCCTCCACCAGATATATCTCGCAGTGTTCAGGCTCTTTCTCTGAGCAGTCAGCCAGCTTTCCGGGCAGAGTGCCCGTATACAGGCCACTCTTTCTAATGATTAAATCACGGGCTTTTCGGGCTGCTTCTCTGGCTTTGGCGGCGGTGAGGCACTTTAATATGATTCTTTTAGCCTCGTTAGGGTGCTCTTCAAGGTAGAGAGATAGCCCCTCTCCCACCGCGCTCTCAACTACGGTCTTAATTTCAGGGTTGCCCAGCTTGCCTTTGGTCTGCCCCTCAAACTGCGGCTCGGAGAGCTTGACACTAACAATAGCGGTAAGCCCTTCTCTGACATCGTCTCCTGACAGGTTAGACTCATCCTCTTTGAGGAGCTTGTTTTTACGGGCGTAGTCGTTAAGGGCCCGGGTTAGTGCCGAACGGAAGCCGGTGAGGTGAGTGCC
>CAZRDI010000118.1:0-4676 GCA_964598825.1 uncultured Dehalococcoidales bacterium | reverse complement strand
CTTTTTTCTTTAGGTATGGCTCAATATAATCGCTTTAATCGTTCACAAACTTTAACCAGAGCGAAAGATGAATTAGTCAGTAATTTAAGATTAACTCAAAGCAAAGCCATGGTGGCGGAAAAGCCAACTGAATGTGGTGAAAACAAACTTGAAGGTCACCGTTTGGAATTTATTAATAATCATTCCTATAGAATTGTCGCCGTTTGCGATTGTGTTGATTGTCCTGAGGTTAAAGCCGCTATCAATTTCCCTTCCAATGTTGTTAAACAATCAGGTCCAGATGAAATTTTTTTCAGAGTTTTAAATCGCGGCGTTGAGTTTATTGGTTCCCCGCCGCCGCTTGTTCTTGGTTTGGTTGGTTCAGACGAAACCCAGATGATTGATTTGACTAGTGCCGGAGAAATTAAATGATAATCCAAAATCCAAGATTAAAAATTAAAAATTCCAATCGTGGCCAATCAATCATTGAGGTTGTTGTTGCTTTGGCTTTAGTGGTTTTAGTAGTTTTGGGTTTGGTTAAAGTTTCAGTCAGTTCTATTAATAACAGCGCTTTTGCCCGTGACCAAAGAGCAGCAACAAAATATGCTCAAGAAGGTATCGAAAGCACCCGTCAATGCAAAGAAGAGGATGAGGTTGCCTTTTGGAACAGTTCCTGCCCTGTTTTGGCTGCCCCGAGCAATACTAAATTCACCCGACAGATAACCTATACCCAAGTTGAAGAAGGGAAAATGCAAATAGATGTTGTTGTTACTTGGACAGACAGCAAAGGCCAGCATGAATCTAATTTGACAACTTATCTGACCAAATGGGAATAGAAAAAAAAGCAGAACATAATAAAAATAACCAGCCCAACGGCTTTACCTTAATTGAAATTTTGGTGGCAGTTGGTTTGTTGGCAATTATAGCGACTATCGGCTCCAATATGTTTTTTACAACTCTGCGGAGTTCAGGCAAGAGTAAAAACCTAACGGTGGTTAAACAAAATGGCGATTATGCTTTGGCAGCGATGGAAAGATTAATTAGGGATTCGGAAAAGGTTATCGTTAACTCTGATGGTTTACTTTGCACCACGGGTATGAATAAGATAAAAACCAAAAGATTAGATGGTAGCGAAGTGGAGTTTAGTTGTGAGGGAGAAGGAACAGTTACCGGTTTAATTGCCTCTAATTCAGCTAGGTTAACCAGCAGTGATGTTAAGCTTGACAGTTGTTCCTTTGATTGTTCTTCCCAGGGAGATTTTTACCCCCAAATAGTGGCTATTGATTTTACCTTAAGCCAAGCGGCGGTGACGACCAGATTAGAAGAGCAAGCTTCAGTAAGTTTCAGAACTACAGTAAACACGAGAAATTTTTGAGAAGCTTTTTTAATTTTGTTAATCTCTTAAGAGATTGAATTAACCAGGGTGTATATTTTAAGGGATTGATTTTTATATCTTTAAAAAGTTTTTCAGCCTTTACCCATTTGTATTTATAAATTATTTCAGGATTAGGATGAACTTTTCCATTATACTTCCCTATTAAAATTAGACAATATTCATTCTCACAAAAATTTCCATAGGAAGCAAAATAATTAAACCCAAAAAGTTTTTTAACAGGAGTTTCAATCCCCCATTCTTTTTTTAGACATTGTCTAACGGCTTCTTTATATGTTTCATCTTTGCCATTTTTTTTGTGGAGTGGGTGGCTATTAGTTAAATCCCAATAACTATCCCAAATTTTATGTTTACGATTTTGTAGCAAGATTTCGCCCTTTTTATTAAAGATTAAGATGGTGAAAGCCCGATGGTGTAAGCCTTTATCAATGTGGCATTTACTTTTTGAAGCATACCTACCTAGAAATTTGTCTTTTTTATCTACTAGAATAAGTTGTTGCTCAGTCATTTTTATCCTCCAAATCTTCTTTGCCGTTTCCCAAAATCAAGAAGCGCTTCACGTAAGAGCTCGGGCGTTAAATCAGGGAAGTTAATATTTTGGTCATAGAAATAAAGCTCAGCTGAAGCCCCTTGAAAAATAAGCATTCCACTTATACGTCGTTGGCCAGAGGTACGAATAATTAAGTCTGGATTATTTAATCCTGCCGTGTCAAGGTGTAAAGAAATTAATTCTTCATCGATCTCATCTGGTTTTAAGGTACCATCTTTAATCCCTATGGCAATGTCTCTAAAGGCTCGGACTAATTCATTTCTACCACCATAATCAACAGCAAATACTAGAGTAGATTTTTGATTTTCTTTTGTTACAGCCTCTATTTTTTTAATTGCCTTTAATAAACTTGGTCGTTTTTCACCAATTCTGTCTCGTCTTCCAATAAACTTTACTTTTGTTCCACTATCTATCCATTCAGTAACGATTTTTTTATTAGTAAATAACTTTTCAAAAATCTTCATTAAAGTGTTCATTTCCTGTGGGGATCTTTTTTCTAAATTATCTGTAGACATTCCCCAAATGGTTACAATCTGGATTCCCCAGTCTCGGCAAACTCGCATTAAGCGTTTAGCTGTTTTTACCCCTTCTTTGTGCCCCTCCGAAGGTGGTAAGCCCCTCAAATTTGCCCAGTGGCGGTTACCATCAGGAATAATAACAAGATGTTTAGGAAGAGTAATCCCTGGTTCAATTTCTTGGGGAGAATGAAGCCTTTTATCAGATACAGGTCCCTTTTCAACTGTCATTATTTAATTTCCACCAAAACGGCGTCGGCGACGATTAAAATCTAAAATCGCCTCTTTTAATTTTTCCGGAGTAAATTCAGGAAAATGAACTGGGCTAAAATAAAATTCAGCATAAGCATTTTGCCAAGACATAAATCCAGAAAGGCGTTGTTCACCAGAAGTACGAATGATCAAATCGGGATATATATGAGGTTGGTTTTTAGTATCAAGATAAGATTCAAAAAGTTCTTTGGTAAATTTCTCTGGAGGAATTTTGTCCGCCAATATTTTTTTAACTGCTCGCAAGATTTCATCATGACCTCCATAATCAAGGCAAAAATTTAAAATATGCTTTTTTGCTTTTTTTGTTTCTTTTTCTGCCTTTTGGGCAATTTTAGCAAGCTGTTTAGGAATCTTTTCCTTTCTGCCGAGGTGAACCATTTTTACGCCATATTTTTTTGCATCTTTAAGTAATTCTTTAATTAGATCATTATAGAGTTTCATTAGATAATTAACTTCGTTTTTAGAACGATTCCAATTTTCAGTTGAGAAAAACCACAAAGAGACTGTATGAATTCCCAATAGCCAGCAGAAACGCGCATCTTCAATAATAACAGAGAAACCTTTTTTATGACCTTCAAAGGTATGGATTTTTCGAGTCTTAGCCCAGCGCCGATTACCGTCTGGAATGAGAACGAGGTGATTAGGAATTTTTGTTTTAGGAGGTAATGACAAATCCCATTTATACATTGTGATTATTATATCATAACTGTATAATTATATTTAAATTTACTAAATTAGTAAGCTTTTTTCTGCGATTTTCCCTAGAGATAAAAAACCACCAGTTTTTATCACTTCTTTAATACTTGCGAAAAAATAATCGTTAATTTTCTTTCTTTCTTTTGTATTTTTAATATAAAGTTTTTTAGAAATTTGATAAGTCTTTTTGAGGTTTTCAGTTAATGGTTTTAAACGTTCATAAAATTCTTTTTGAGGTTTTTGGCTAAAACAGGATTCAATTGCCTCTTTTGCTGCCCAAAGGCCAAAGCCTATTCCTCCCCCACTAACAGCGTCAGTATTGAAACCAGCATCTCCTACAAGAAGCAAATTATTAATTGAAAGATTTTCTTTTAGTACTGGTGGGCCAGAACAAAGAATTTTGAAAAAAGTTCTTCCTAGTTGACACTTTGCCTTAGTTAAAGCTCCTAAAGGATTTAGTTTTATAAACTGTTCTAATTTAGAGAAGGGGTTTTTAATATTTAATCCATTAAAACCAACGCCAATATTGGCTTCTACCGAATTTCCTTTCCCTTTAGGAAAGATATAAAAATAACGTACCGTTGGGTCGTCTGTCAAAATTAACATTTTGGCATTGTTGATTTTTAAAGAATTAAGCCCTATCAAAGTATATTGACAAACTAAAACAAATTCTTGTTGATATCCATTTTTAATTACTTGTTGGGTAAGATTTGGAGTAGTTCCCCAAGCTCCCAGAATTAAATTAAAATCATTTTTGTTTTGCCAATCATTTAAATTATCAATATTTTCTCCAAAATGCCAAGTCGAGCCTTTTTTCGCAACAGCTTTTTTATGAAAATATATTTCCAGTAGCTGTCGATTTATAAAAAAATAGGGGTCAATTTTCCCCTTTATAAACGTTAATTTATTCTGTCGAAGGTGTCCTAGAAGAAGTGTGGTTGTAAAATTTTCTAAGTATTTTAATGGAGATTTCAAAGACAGTTTTATTCCAGCTTTTTCTAATTTTGTCTTCCAAACCCCCTCTCCGCATTTACGACTTATTAAAGGGTCATTGAACCAAATTTTTGACGGTGTTCTTTCGAAAAGCTCAAAATTTATCCCTTTTTTAGAAGCTAAGTAAGCAGCGTATGTCCCAGCGATTCCTCCTCCGATAATTCCGAGTTTGAAATGCGAATCTAACATTTGCGCTTATCATATCATTTTTGAGCTGGGAATTAAAGTTAATTCATATTGAGAATAAACTTGACATCTTAGAGTTTTTGCCTTTAAA
>CAZRDI010000117.1:0-4761 GCA_964598825.1 uncultured Dehalococcoidales bacterium | reverse complement strand
CTACCCAAGAATAACCTCAAGATACCTACGATTACTGACCTGATTCCCGGTGCAATATTTACCGAGCGGGAAACTCAAGAAATGATGGGAGTGGAAGTAGTCGGCATCCCGGACAACAGACGATTGTTCCTGCCTGACGACTTCCCCGACGGTGTCTACCCCTGGCGAACAGATGAGACGGGGCCAGCTGACCTGCTTAAAGTCCTTCCCGGCAGGCAGCAGAAACAGGATGAGTGAGGAGAGGTAGAAAAATGACGACTGCAGAACTAAAAAAGGCGACTTACGGCATCCCTATAGGACCGATTCATCCGGCACTGAAGGAGCCGATTCGGCTTGACCTTACCATTGACGGTGAGGAGATTATAGATGCAGATGTCGCTGTGGGGCATGTCCACCGCGGCATTGAGTGGCTGGGAATGAACAGAAATAACCCCATCCAGAGCATATACCTGTCAGAGCGGATATGCGGCATTTGCAATATATGTCATCCGTTTGCTTTTGTTGAAGCTGTTGAACGCGCTACCGGAATCACTCCACCTGAGCGCGCCGGGTATATAAGGGTAATCACCGCTGAACTGGAGCGAATACACTCCCACCTCCTGTGGGCAGGTGTTGCCGCCCACGAGATTGGCTTTGACACCATTTTCTATCTTGCCTGGCGGGTCAGGGAAGAAGTAATGGACCTGATAGAATACGTAACCGGAAACCGGGTCACCAAAGCCATGTTCCAGATTGGCGGAGTGAGAAGAGATATTACCGCAGAGCAACTCCCCAGGATTAGACAGTCCCTGGATTACTATAAGAGCATATTTGATACGCTAAAGAAGGTCTTTCTGGAAGATAAGACGATATTAATGCGGACGAGGAATGTGGGCATCCTGAAAACCGAGGACGCTCTGAAACTGCTTACCTGTGGACCGACCGGGAGAGCAAGCGGAGTAGCTAAAGATGTAAGGCAGGACCAGCCTTATGGCGCCTATGCCGACCTGGATATTAAAGCCATTACCCCGGATATGGTCACCGGGACCGTGGTCGGCGATGTGTATGACCGGATTATCGTCCGACTGCTGGAAGTTAAGCAGTCAATAGAAATCATAGAGCAGTGCGTAGAGCAGATGCCGTCCGGTCCCCTGCTTGCCCAACCGAAGCCGGCAGTGCTTCTGAATACACTGACCAAAGCCGAGGGCGAGGGTGTCGGACGAGCCGAAGCACCCAGGGGTGAGGTTATCCATTATGTCCGTCTGGAGGCTGGCAGGGCAACGCTGGCTAACTGGAAGGTAAGAGCTCCCACCTACACAAACCTTATAGCGATACCAACAATTCTCATAGGCGGGCAGATTGCTGATGCCCCGATAGCTTTCGCCTCCATTGACCCCTGCTTATCATGCACCAACCGGGCGGTTGTTATTAACCGGGAAACAAATGAGACATCCGTCCTTGGTAATGAAGAGTTGCATAAACTCAGTATTGAAAAAACGAGGAAGTTAAAGTGTTAAATGTATGGGGTGTTGATTATCCGTTAAGTATCCTGGTAATAATCGGTGGTTCAATTGCGGTGGCGGTGGTCGGAGCTATCATCGGAATGCTCTACCGGGGCGTAGACCGCAAGGTGGTAGCTCATATGCAGGGGAGGATAGGTCCCCCGATAGTCCAGCCCTTCCGCGATATGCAGAAGCTACTCATGAAAGAGAGCATCATACCTGAGGGCGCAGTCGCCTGGCTGTTCAAAGCGGCTCCGGTTCTCGCCTTGATAGCCTCTGCCATGCTGCTTCTGTATATACCTCTATTCGGGCAGCAGTCGCTTCTGGGCGGCAGCGGTGACACTATATTATTACTATACCTGTTAATCATACCCTCTCTGGCTTTTGTCCTGGGTGGTTTTGCTTCGAGCTCACCCTATGCCACCGTAGGGGCACAGCGAGAGATGGTAGTAATGATGAGCTACGAGTTCCCCCTGGCGGTAACTATAGTGGCTCTCGCCTGGCGTGTCAGTCAGGTCACCAATGCCAACCCGTTCATGCTGGCTACACTCGCCGGAAATCCGATATGGAATATAGTCGGCCCGATTGGCATAATCGGCGTGATTATACTGCTGCTTACCCTCATAGTGGTTACCATCGGTGAGGTTGCCAAGATACCGTTTGACGTAGCTGAGGCGGAAACCGAGATTGCCGGCGGGCTGCTGGTTGAGTATTCAGGCCGGAACCTGCTTATGTTCTACCTCGCCGATATAATCAAGGCTTTTGCCATGATATCCCTGATAGTGGCTCTATTCTTCCCGTATAACCTCTCTGCCTTAATCGGCATGGGAGCCGGCGCCGGCGCGGTTATACTGGATATTGTATTCTTCCTCGTCAAGGTCTTCGTGCTGATGTTCATCAGCGTAATGTTAATACGCACGGGAATGGCACGATTTAAGATAAGCCAGGCAAGCTGGGTCTACATCGTATTCATGACACTCATTGGTCTGGTGGGTCTTATTCTGATATGGGTAGACTTGATAGTGTGAGGTAGGAGATATGTTTGAAGCAGCAAAAACGATATTAAAGCAGCTCTTTCTAAAGCCGGCGACAAATATGTTCCCGGCCAAATATGCTCCGGCATCAACCATCGGGTTCCTGGAAAAAGTGGGCAAGGGCGAAGTGAAGATGATACCGCCGATACCGGTACCGCCTGATTTCCGGGGTAAACTTGCTTATTATAAGGACAAGTGCAACGGAGACGGGCTGTGCATATCAGTCTGCCCGACCAAAGCCATAGAATGGGTATCTGAAGATGTGCCACAGAAGAAAGACAGAAGGGTGAAGATATTCATCTCCAGGTGTTGCTTCTGCTCTCAGTGCGTTGAGATTTGTCCGCGGGGCGCTCTGGCTATGACCGACGAGTTCCTACTCTCCGCCTTTGATAAATACGCCGATGAGCTGGTAGTAACGGACACTCCAGAAGCGGCTTAACCTTACTAAACTACGGTTATAAGCGGCTGGATTAAATCCAGCCGCTTTTTTTATTACGGGGTTTGAATGCATCTCACTTACATGATATAAAGGGAGCAAAAGGAAGCAGCTGCAAGGGCATTTGACGACGTCTTGAATACGCCAAGTATCTAAAGGAGATTATTATGAATAATGTTAAAAGCAGATATTTCGATCCCGATGGCACGCCTAGGCTGCGTTTATCTTACTGTGCATACCTTGATATCCTGGGATTCCAAGAAATTAGTTCCGACGCTTTCAAACAAAACCAAGGAGATATACTTCTATCTAAAATCCATAAGGTAATATCATCCGAAGCTACAGAACTAATTCCAGAGGTTGACCCCAGCCTTATTCCCGATAGCCATGCAAAGATTTTCACAGATAATATAGTGTTAGGACAGATAATGTTAGGACAGATAATAAATTCGTCAGATGGTGAAGGGGAATTTGGAGTTGTTATTTTTCAGGTCATGCTATACCAGCTTCAAATGGCCCTTGAAGGTTTTTTCGTTAGGGGCGGTATCGCGATAGGCGACCTTTTTATAGACGATAATATAGTTATTGGTCCAGCACTTGAAGAAGCTTATTCCATAGAGCAGTCAATCGCACGGGATCCTAGGATAGTGTTATCAAACAAAGTTTTTAAATTAATGAAAAAGCATATCAAGTATTATGGTACGCCACATATTTCACCACAATACAGTAATATCTTGTTAGATGCTGATGGTAAGCCATTCCTTAACTATTTATCTATACTTTTCGATGACGCTGACCTTTTAGAATACGAAATCTGGGAATATGTCTTGAAACACAAACAACGTATCGAAGATAATTTGAAAAAGCACCGGAAAAATCCGGTTATATGGGCAAAATATCAATGGTTATCCAATTATCATAACTTTATATGCGATGAATATAAAGATATCCAAGGCTTCACGGAAGAACATCTGGTTAGTCCAAGACTTGCTAACAGACGACCATCTCGAATATTTAAACCCCGCACCACTTGAGAGGCTTTTTAGATTCGGATTAGCAAAAGATTAGCAAAAACAAGAAAAGCCCCCCAAGCTATCAATGCTTAGGGGGCTTACTTAGTTTCAAGATATGGCACCCCTGGCGTGACTCGAACACGCGACACGCGGTTTAAGCTCAGTTTCTTTACGATAAAGGAACTAATATACCCTGGATATTAAGCACCTGAGGATCTGATAACACCCTCTTTTTCATATTTGCTGGTAAGGGAAAAGGCGAGGAATAAGAAAGGCTTATCAACCTTTAACACCTCTAACGGGCAATGTCTCAGCCCTTTGGGAACATAGATAAAGCAGCTCTTATCAAGGATATATTTTTCATCCTCCAGCCAGAACTCCACTTCTCCATACAACTCACGGGAGTTCTGTGGGTCACCACCAAGAAAACCAATCACCTCATCAAAATCATGGGTATGCGAAGGGCTGCCTTTACCATTCGTTTCCTTCCAGTACCAGGAACAGAAGATGTTGGGCGCCCCTTTTATTATGAAGTCTTCCAGCCATAATATACGCGTCGCCCTTTTGGCATATTCCGCTGCATGTTCTTTTGCCCCTTCCGGCAGCACCAAATCCGTAAGGATATACTTTTGGTACTTTAAATCAGACATGTGACACCTCCTTCTGTCTTCTTTACAGCAACTTTTTATTACCCGAAACCCGGTGATTCCCGCCTAATTTTGTTTCCAGAAACCAGAATTAGTGGTACCCCTGGGGTGACTCGAACACCCGACACGCGGTTTAGGAAACCGCTGCTC